>NZ_JBFAWA010000024.1:0-210208 GCF_040680035.1 Nonomuraea sp. NPDC052116
GCAGCCTGTGACCCGCCGCCTCCCCAGGAGAGGCAGACCAAGCCCGGTGACGACGAACGGCCCCGGTCCATCCATGCGGACCGGGGCCGTTCCAGCTCTGGGTGACCAGGGTGCCCGTCGAGCCCCTGCACGAGGACGGCGCGGAGGGCTGACCCGCGGCGATCAGGTCTCCATCCGGTTCAGGGTGGTGAGCCACTGGGCCACGACGGCGTCGATGAAGGCGTCGGTGACCTGGCCGCGGTCGAGGAGGAGCCTGGCGAGGACGGGCCCGTACAGCAGGGTGTATTCGTCGTCGCTGATCCGTACGCCCGAAGGCTCCAGCAGCTTGTTCAAGGCGGCGTGGCGGTCTTCGCCGATGCGGACGAGTGCCTGGGCGCTGTCGGGGTCGTGGTCGGCCTGGGCGGTGACGGCCAGCACGGCGGTGCGCATGGCCGGGACGTTGACGCCGGCGCGCAGGCTCTTCAGCCAGGCGGTGGCCACGGCGCGCACGTCGCTGCCCGGTTGGGGGTAGGTGCCGAGGTCGGGGCCTTCGAGGATGAGATCGAAGAGCAGCGCGGCTCGGTTCGGCCAGTGCCGGTAGAGGGTCTGGCGGGTGACATCCGCCCGCTCGGCCAGCAGGGCATAGGTCAACCCGGCCGGTCCGACCTCAGGTAGCAGTTCTCGCGCGATGGTCAGCACGTGGTTGCGGGTGCGCTGCACGCGCGGGTTGGTCGGGCTCGGCTGACGGCGGTGGACCGGCTGCTTCATGCCCTCACCCTAACAGTCAATCACACGCCGTGTGTGATTGACATCACAGCTCAAATCATACGCCGCGTGTGATAAATAGAGAGGGTAATCACACGCACCGGATGATTCTTGCGTGTGCGGCTCCCTCTCCTCAGGAAGTGCCTGATGTCCACTGCGATCACCTTCTCCGAGTACGGCGGGCCGGAGGTCCTCACCCTGTCGGAGGTTCCGGCGCCGGAGCCGGCTCCGGGTCAGATCCGTATCCGGGTACGGGCGGCCGCCGTCAACCCGATCGATGCGCGGATCCGCGCCGGGATCATGCAGGACGCCTTCCCCGTCGAGTTCCCGCACCTGCCTGGGTGGGACGTGGCAGGCGTGGTCGACAAGATCGGCGAGGGCGCGGGCTTCGCGGTCGGCGACGAGGTCTTCGGTGTCGCTTCGGTGGGCGGCTACAGCGAGTACGCGCTGCTGGACCGGCCGTTCGCCAAGCCGAAGCAGCTGTCGTACGAGACCGCGGCCGGCATGATCACGGTCGGCGAGGCCGCCTACCGGGCCTTGGAGCACCTGGAGATCGACAAGGGCCAGACCTTGCTGATCCACGGCGCGAGCGGCAGCGTCGGCACCATCGCGGTGCAACTGGCCGCCGCTCGCGGCATCGCCGTGCTCGGCACGGTCGCCGAGCGGGACATCGAGCGGGTCGATCGCCTCGGCGTGACCGCCGTGCGCTACGGCGAGGGCTGGGCCGAGCGGGTCAAGGGCGCGGCCCCGAGAGGTGTGGACGCTGTCTTCGATGCCTGCGGCGCGGGCGTGCTCGCCGAATCCGTCACCCTGGTCGGCGGTGCGGGCAAGGTCATCACCATCGCCGATCCGTCCTTCGCCCGGCACGGCGTGCGGTTCACCGGCATGAGCCCCGAGGACCGCTTCCCCGAGGCACTGCCGCGGCTGGCCGACCTGATCGCCACCGCCGCGTTCGATCTCCCCGTCTGGCGGGCCTACCCGCTCCGCGAAGCCGCCCAGGCCCACGTCGACATCGAAACCCGCCGCAACCGGGGCAAGATCGTCCTCCTGCCCTGACCTCTGGCCACCACCCCACCTGAACTCAACGAGGCCGCGGCCCCGACACGCTCCATCGACCGGCCACGAGCAGCGGAAGCCGATGGAGCCCGCACCATTCGAGGCCCGGCACCAGCACGCCGCCGTCCGCCCCATCGGCACCAAGATCCTCGCCGACCGATGCATCTGAAAGATGGCTGACCATGTCACCTCGCGCCCTGTCCGAACCCACGTTCGCTCGCACCCGCCTCGGCTCTGGCCCCGGCCTGCTCCTCGCCCACGGCGCCGGCAGCAGCCTGGCCAACACCTACGGCCCCATCCTGGAAGGTCTCGCCGCCCGCCACACCGTCGTCGGCATCGACTACCCCGGCAGCGGCGACACCCCCCGCTCCACCTCCCCGCTGTCCGTTGACGACCTTGCCGACCAACTCGTCGCCGCCGCCGATGTGGAGGGCCTCGACCGGTTCGCTCTGTCCGGGTTCTCCCTCGGCGGCTCGGTCGCCATCCGCGCTGCCGCCCGCCACCCCGAGCGCGTCACCGCACTCGTCCTGACCGCCACCTTCCCGTACCGCGACAACCGGCTCGCTCTTGCCTCCTCGGTCTGGAGAAAGATCGCCGCGTCCGGCGACCGCGAGATGCTCGCCGAATTCCTGCTCATGATGGCCCTCGGCACCCAGGTACTGGAGTCGATGTCGTCCGAGCAACTGCAGGAGGCCCTCGGCTTCGCCGCCGCCACCGCAGCCGACGGGTCCTCCGAGCAAGCCGATCTGGTCGGCCGGGTCGACGTCCGAGACGACCTGGCCGGCATCAAGGTCCCCACCTTGGTCATCTCGACCACCGACGACTGGGTCACCTCCACCGCCCTGCACCGCCGGCTCGCCGAGACCATCCCCGGCGCCCAACTCGCCGAAATCGCCGGCGGCCACCTCCCGATGCTGGAGCGAACCGACGAGTGGTTGCAGCTCATCACCGACTTCCTCGGCAAGCACTGAAAGCACACCATCAGCGAACATCGGCACGTCTGCGTCGCCCCACCGTCGCACCGAATCCGGCGCCAAACCACGCGTCCGCATAGCCACGACGGCGCATCCTTTCCCTTTTCTATGGCTATATCGCTTTTGACGTATATGTCGATTACCTGGTGTTGGGTCCCATCTGGCGGACTATGACTAGCTTTGAGACAGGGCCGGTCATGCCACGCCAAAGGCCGGAACTCGAGCCTGAACAGGCAGAGACGACTGTTGCCGCGGTGTAGACCGGCACCGATTCGGCGGGGCCGGAGGTGTTCCTATGAGGGCTGTCGCCGTCCACTATGGGCTACGGGATCATGCCATGACGGCCGTGAAGATCCTCGCCGTCGCGATCGTCTATTTCGTGGCCGCCAAGCTGGGGCTGCGACTACAGCTGGTCCGAGGGCAGGTGACGCCGCTGTGGCCCTCGACGGGAATCGGGCTGGCCGCCCTGCTCATCTTCGGCCTCCGGATCTGGCCGGGCATCACCCTCGGCGCCTTCCTGACCAACGTGTCGATCGGGCCGACGATGGCCGCCGTCCTGGGCATCTCCGTAGGGAACACGCTCGCGCCGGTCTGCGCCTACCTCCTGCTCGAGCGCGTGGGCTTCCGCATCGAACTGGACCGCCTGCGTGACGCGCTCGCTCTGGTGTTCCTCGGTGCCTTCGCCGGAATGCTGGTCAGCGCGACCGTGGGCGCCGGCTCGCTGGTGCTCGCCGGCGGGCTGAGGCCCGGCGAGTTCTGGCCGGCGTGGTCGGTGTGGTGGACGGGCGATGCGATGGGCGTGCTCGTGGTCACGCCGCTCCTGCTCGCGAGCCGCACGACCCGGATTCCGCGGGACGCCCACCCGCTCCGCTGGGTCGAAGGAGCGGCGCTGCTGCTGGGCACCTTCCTCGTCACGTTGGTGGCGACCGCGGGCCCCATCAACCTGCTCTTCCTCGTGTTCCCCTTCCTGATCTGGTCCGCGCTGCGCTTCCAACTCCTCGGGGCCGCGGCGTGCGCGCTGATCACGTCGACGGTGGCGATCGTCTCCGCCGCGCGCCACTCCGGCCCGTTCGCCGAGCACGACCTCCTCCTCAACATGGTCGCCCTCCAGGCCTTCAACGGCTCCGCTGCGCTGACCGCGCTGCTGCTCGCCGCGATCATCGCCGAGCGTGACAAGGCCCACCAGAACATCAAGGACGTCTGCGCCCGGCTCAACGAGGTGGCGCACCGGCTTGCGCGCGACAAGAAGCTGGTCATCCGGCTGCCGCCCCCACGCGCCGGAGAGCGGAGCAGGGATCGGTCGCAGTAGCCGGACGATCGGCGCTGCGGCGCGCCTTCGACTTCGGCCGGGGAGATCAGCAGCGTCATTTCACCCAGATCTCCTGCAGGACCCGGTAGTCGAGTACGACGATCCCCTCGCTCCGCAGGATCTCGCGCGCCTCGGGGGAGGTGAGGAACTCGTAGTCGGTCCGCCGCACGCGCCACCCGTCAGGCTCGATCGCCCGTGCGTCCTCGTCCCCGAGCCCTGGATGTACGGCCCATTCGCTCAGCCCGACCGGCACCTCGCGCAGCAGCCGGGCGTACGTGGCCGCCTTGCCGTCGAGTTCGAGCCGGAAACTGTCCAGGAAGTCGTGGTCGACCACCGGCAACCCGCGCGCCCGTACCTTCTGGCGGGCCGGGTCGAGCCAGGCCCGCACCGCCAGGCCGTACTCCTGGGCCAGCGCCACCGTCAGGTCGAAAACGTCGGCGCGCCCGCCATCGGCCAGGCAGTGCCAGTCCAGGTGGGTGGGCGCCAGCCCGGCATCGGTCACGGCGGCGATCTGCGCGCGGAACTCGCGCTCCACCTCGTCGAGGCGAGCCCGGGCGAGCAGCTCCGGTATGCGATCTGGCGTGAACAGCTCACCCGCCGCATCGAGCAGCGACGGCACCTCCTCCTTGGGCGTCAGCGGCCCCCACCTGCGGCGAGGCGTGTCGCACACCAACGTCAGATGGATCCCGAACGGGATCTCCGGCCGGTCGCGCAGCAGTCGCATGGCGTGCTCCGCCCCAGGACAGGGCGTCATCAGGCTGCACGAGCCCGAGATCCCCTCCTCGATCGAGCGCACGACCGCGTCGTTGATCGCCCGGTGCATTCCGAAGTCGTCGCTGTTCACGATCAGCAGGCGCGCGTCGGGCTCGAACCCGGGGAGATCGTTCATGTTCCAAGCCTGCCGGGCGCGAAGGGCGACATCCAACCGATTTCAAGCATCGGCCGTACGGAGCAGGCGCCTGCCCACCCGGGACGAACCTACGGCTACACGGCGCGGATGGTCGGCTCGACGCGTACCGGGAAGTTCACGGAACTGGCGATGAAGCATGACTTGTGCGCGTCTTCGTGCAGCTTGGTGGCGGCATCGGCCATCTCGGGCGACGTCACGGTGATCGAGGGGCGCAGCACCACCTCGGTGAAGTGGCCGCCGTCCGCGGTCTCGGCCATGGTCCCGACCGCGTTGTCGACGTACTCGGTGACGATGACGCCCGCCGTGGCGCACTTGTGCAGGTACGTCAGCATGTGGCACTGGGACAGCGAGCCGACCAGGAGCTGCTCCGGGTTCCAGCGTGTCGGGTCGCCGCGGAAGGCCGGGTCCGAGCTGGCCGCGATGGCCGGCGGGCTCTCGGCGGTCAGCTCGTGCTCGCGGCCGTAGTCACGGTAGCCGCTGGTGCCGGTGCCCTTGTCGCCGGTCCAGGTCACCACGACCGGGTACGTGTGCTCGCGGGTCATGCTTCGTCCTCCTCGTTGTGGGTGATGCTACGGGTGTCGAGTACGTGTGCGCGGGCGACCCTGGCGGCCTCCTCCGGGCGGCCCAGGACGATCGCGGCGACGAGCTCCTCGTGCTGGCCCGACACGTACGCGGGTCGCGACGGCGGCGCCAGCGAGCGCAACGTGG
Organism: Nonomuraea sp. NPDC052116; assembly: GCF_040680035.1. NCBI lineage: Bacteria > Bacillati > Actinomycetota > Actinomycetes > Streptosporangiales > Streptosporangiaceae > Nonomuraea > Nonomuraea sp. NPDC052116. The sequence goes on from NZ_JBFAWA010000024.1 coordinate 5,702, forward strand.
ACACCTGGATCTGATCCCAGATGCGTTCCAGCGCGTGCAACGCCATCGAGTTGCCCGCCAGCTCGGCGATCACCCGGTGGAAGCGGCGGTTGAGCCGCACGGCCTCGGCCAACCGCCCCTCGGCGGTGGCGGTGGCGGTTTCGATCGCGAGCTCACGGAGCTCGGCGAGGTCGGCGGGGGCGATGCGGCCCTCGCGCTGACGGGTCGCGGCCAGCTCGGCGGTGAGGGCCTCCAGCGCCGCCCGTACCTGGTACGCCTCGTTCAGGTCGCCCTGCTCCAACGCCACGACCACCACGCCGCGCCCGGAAGGCTGCACGAGCCCGTCGGCGGTCAGCGCGCGGAGCGCCTCGCGTACGGGGGTGCGGCTCATGTCGAGGGCGGCCGCGATCTCCATTTCGGTCAACCGCGCACCGGGCGGGTACGTGCCGTCGAGGATCAACTCCCTCAGCCGCGTGCGCGCCACATCGGTCTGCATGCGGATCAGGTTAGCGGACGGCATGCATTGCATGCAATGGACGCACTGTATGCAAAGTAGCTCTGTTTGGCGGACAAGCGCGATCGCTCCCGGTCGTGGACAGACGGGAGCGAGGCCAGCCGCACCAGGAGTTGTGGGGCGGGGGTGGCGGTGGGGTCGGAGTCGCGGGATCGGCAGGGGCGAGATTGGCGATGGCGGTGGTTGTGAGGTTGAGGGTGTCGAGGGTTGCGGGTCTGGCGGTGGAGTGAAGCTGGTGGTGCGGGGGTTGCGGGGTTGGGGACGGTAGTGGGGTCGGCGGTGCCGGGGGTTGTCGGGTTGGCGACGGGAGTGAGGCAGGCGGTGCTGGGTTGCGGGCGGAAGCGAGGTTGGCGGTGCTGCGGGTTGTGGGGTCGGTGACGGGGGGTGAGGTTGGCGCGCCGGGGGTTGCCTGGTCGGCTCTTTGTACGTTGGTCCACGAGATCAAGCTCGGCTGCGTCCTCGATGGCGACCGCGTTCGAGGTGACGGGCGCCGCGAGTGCGGGGACGGCTTTGTCGGTCCGGGTCTCGCCCGAGGGGGACCTGGGAGCTCGTGGCTTCCGGCCCGTGTGGCGAGCCCTCCCGTGATCGGCCCGCGACAAGGTGATGGCGGCGTGTGACACTCGTCGAGTACGGCCTTCCGATTCATCACAGAACCGTTCTCGCGCAGAAAGGGCTGAGATGCCGCGCTGGCTCAAGGTCGTGATCGCGGCGACGCTGCCGTCGACGGCCGGGGTTCTGGCCTGGTGGATCTGTGTGGCGAACGGGCTCGGACTGGACAGCACGAGCATCGTCGTCGGTCTGGTCGTCCTGCTCCCCGGAACGCCGCTCGCCATCTGGGCCGGTCAGGCGGAGCCCGGCACCGGCCCGCCGCCCGGTTCGAAGCGGGACCTGCGCACGGTCGGTGACGTGCCGCGCGAGCCGAAGGCCTTCCAGCCGCGTTCGGATCTGAGCGAACGCATCGACAAGCTGTTCTCCGCCCGCCGCACGGCGGCGGTTTGTGCGCTGGTCGGGGGACGCGGCGTGGGCAAGACCCACCTGGCGGCCGCCTATGCCCGGCGCTGCATCGAACGCGGCATCCCGGTGGCATGGCTGCATGCCGAGACCGTCGACCAGCTTCATGGTTCCGTGGATCAGCTGGCCACCGAAGCCGGGTTACGCAGCGACGCGGACGACCCGGCGACCGTGGCCCGCAAGGTCAGAGCCTGGCTTCAGGAGCGGCGCGAGCCGTATCTGGTCGTGTTCGACAACGGGACGGACCCCGATCTGCTCGCGCCGCTGCTCCCGTCGCACGGCCGGGCTCGCGTGCTGATCACCACCAATGATCATTCGTTCGAACGGCTCGCCACGATGGTCGCGGTGGAGCAGTTCACGGAGGCCGAGGCGGTGAAGTACCTCCGCACGCGGGTGGGCGCGGACGACGGCGGCTTCCGGTCGCTTGCCGAGGAGTTGGACCGCCTGCCGCTCGCCCTGGGCATCGCCGCAGCCGCCCTGGTCGGCCCGCCGCGCCTGTCGTGCGACTCCTACCTGGGGCGGCTGCACGCCACGCCCATCGAGGTGCTCCTCGCGCGGCCTCGCGGGGAGCCGTACCCCACCGGAGTCGCGCAGGCGATCATGCTGTCGGTCGGGCAGACCGGCCCGGCGGCCGCGCGCCTGCTCGGAGAGTTGTCCGTGCTGTCGACCTCCGGCGTCGAGTTCGAGCTGCTCGGCCCGCAGGCGGAACCGGCTCTGGCCGAGCTGGGCGCCCGATCGCTGGTCACCTTCAGCCGGAGCGACACGACCGCGTTCGTCCACCGCCTCGTCCGGCGCGCGGTACGCGATCAGGCCGGACGCGACCGCACCCTGGCCGAGCTGATCGAGACAGCCGCGCAACGGCTGTGCGTGGCGGTCGAGGACGTCTCCGACCAGGACACCTGGCGGAAGTTCCCCACGATCATGGCGGTGTCCGAGCACGCGGCGGCCTTGTGGGAGGCCGTCGAGCAGGTCCCCGACGACGAGTCCGCGCACCTGCGCGCGGCGGCCGAGCTCGTGCTGCGGGTCCGCCACGTCGTGGCCTCCCATCTGGTCTATCTCAACGACGGGCTCCGGGCCGCCCCGGTCGCCGAAGCCGTCGTCAGGGGACGCGAAAGGCTCCTGGGCGCTGAGCATCCGGACACCCTCGCGGCCCTGCACACGCTGGCGCACGCCTTCGAGTACGCCGGTCAGGCGATGAAGGCCGCCGCCCTCTACCAGCGTGTCGCGGCCGATCGCTCCCGCGTCCTCGGTGACGATCATCCGGATACGTTGTGGTCACGCGCGTCGGTGGCCTTCTCGTACACGATGGGAGGCAGGGCGCCGGAGGCGGTGCCGATGATCGAGCAGGTGGTGGCCGACCAGGAGCGGGCACTCGAACCCGGCCATCCCACCCTGCTCGCGGCGCGCTATTTCCAGGCGTACACCAACGTCGAGGGCGGCCGGCCCGAGCGCGGCATCGAGCTGTTCCAGCGGCTGATAGCCGATCGCGAGCGGCTCTTCGACCACGACTATCCCGATACCTGGGTCGTCAAAGGACAGCTCGCGCGCGCTTACAAGGCGGCGGACAGGGCCGATGAGGCCGTCCAGCTGTACGAGCACGTCGCCGGGCAACAGGCGCGGCTGCTGGGCGCCGACCATCCCGACACGTTGATCACCCGGCACGGCCTGGCCACGGCGTACGAGGCAGTGGGACGGACGGCGGACGCGCTCGCCGAGTACGAATGGGTCGTGAACCGGTTCGAGGCCGTCATGGGCCCTGAACAGACGCTGACCAAGACCGCCAGAGACGACCTGGAGCGCGCCCGCCGGAGCCTCCGCCTGAGGTGATCGGTGGGGTGGGTGTCGTGGAGAGGGATCCCGTGAGGTGGGTGGTCAGTGGGGTGGGTGCCGTGGAGAGGGATCTCGTGAGGTGGGTGGGTGTCGTGGTGGGGGCGCCCGTGAGGTGGGTGGTCAGTGGGAGTGGGCCTCGTGGAGGGGGGATCCGGCGAGGCGGGCGGCGATGACGCGGGCGAAGGTGGGGCAGTGGAAGATGCCCTCCGGGTGCCCGCAGGCCAGGCCGTGGGCGATGGCGGTGCGCGCGGCCTGCGCCTGGGCGATCCGTTCGTCGAGCTCGGCGAGCTTGCGCTCATGGAGCTCCCGCCAGGCGTCGACGTCTTCGTAACGAGAGGTGATGAGCACCTTCAGCTCGCGCAGCGAGAAACCCGCGTCCTGCAACGACAGGATCAGGCCGACGATCGCCAACGCCGAAGTGGGGTAGCGCCGTTGGCCCGAGACCCGGGTCGGGGCGGGGAGCAGGCCGAGCTCTTCCCAGTAGCGCAACGCCGAGGTGGCCACACCGGTGGTCCTGGCCAGCTCGCCGATCGTCAACAGCTCGTCCGGCTCGGCTTCAAGGGCACTTGAAGCCGTTGACTGGCGCCCGTGAGATCGAAGACGCTCAAGCAACCCGTGATAACCCGGGTCGTACGTCAGTTCGGCCGACCGCACGGTCTGGCCGGATGGGTTATGGCTCACCGCGCCTCCAATCGCCAACACAACCGCTGGGCGGTGTCCCAGCTCGACGTGCAGCTCACGGACCGGGTGCCGGCCCCGGTCCGGCCATCGCCGAGCCGAGCCGGGCGGCCACGCCACTCGAGGACGAATCTACGGTATCGACCATTCCGTGGTCATGGCCCGTCCAGCCGCGAGGTCGGGCGTGAGTGCACCTCCGCTTCGTGGTGACCCGCGAGGTCAGGTGCGTGTCGCGCGGTCGAAGATCTCGACCAGTTCGTCCGCGCACCGATCAGGATCGAGGCCCTTGACGAGGCGGTCGGCCACCCCGTCGATGGACGCGCGCAGAGTCGTACCCATCAACACCCCGTCGAACTCCCGGAACACCCCCGCCCGCTGCCCCTCCGCGAACAGCGCCGCCAGCCTGGCGACCGCGGCGTCCTGCTCCTCGTCGCCCACGGGCACCTGGTTGAACGCGATCTGCTGCACCGCCCGCACGTGCTCGGGATGGGCGGCGATGAAGGCGATGTTCGCCCTGATGAACGCCTCGAGCTGGGCGCGCGCCCCGGAGGCGGCGTCGAGCGCCGGGCGCATGAAGGCGGCCGCGTCCTCGACGACCTGGCGGACGACGGCCTCGAACAGCTGGTCCTTGCTGGAGAAGTGGTAGGAGATCAGCCGCTTGCTGCTGAGCCCCGCCTGCTCGCAGATGGCCTCGAACGTGGTCTCCGCGTAGCCGCGCCGCGCCAGCACGGCGATCGTGGCGGAGGCGATCTGTGCCTTGCGGGCCTCGGTGGCCGCCCGGCGGGGGGCAGAGCTCTGCATTCAGCCCAGCTTGCCACGCTTCGGGAACGCCTGCCGTACGGCACGTCGGTTGACGAGGAGGGCCACGGCGGCGACCAGCACGCCGACCACGGCCTGCTCCGCCTTCATCCAGCCGGGATAGCCGCTGTCCGGGGCGACGAGGATGAGCACGATCCCGATGGGGGCGGCGATGGAGACGAAGCGGATGCGTACGTAGGCCGATCTCTTTCCCCGGGCGGCCTGCCCCGCCAGGGCGACGAGCCAGACGGCGGCCACGGCCACGGCGGCGCCGCGGAGCCACACCACCCAGTTGCCGCCGATGAGGGCCGCCACGCCGAGGGTCGCGACGGAGATGACGAGCACGGCCACGAAGAGGGCCCGGACAGGAGCCCACACGTTGTTATCCATGCGAGTAAATTTACACAGACGGATAACGAGTCTCAAGGGTGATGACTTCGGGGCCGGAGTCGGTGACGATGACGTCCTCCTCATGGCTGGCGCCCCCCACGGAATGCATCGCGATCCTGCGCTCCAGCGCCAGGCACATCCCGGCCTCGATCAGGCCGTCCGAGGCCGGCCCGCCCTCGGTGATCCACGGCGGCTCCAGCGACAGGCCGAGCCCGTGGCCCCAGAGGCCGTCCGTCTCCGACCAGGGCAGTCCGTGGTGGACGGCGAACGCCGACCGTTCGAACACCTGCCGGCACCGCCGCGCCACCTCGCCGAAGCGCCGGCCGGGCCGCAGCAACTCGATCCCGGCCAGGACGCTCTCCCGCACCGCCTCCAGCAGCCGCCGCTGCTCCGTGGTCGGCTCGCCGCCGACGACCCACGTACGGGCCAGGTCGAACAGGTAGCCGCGCACGGAGCCGTACAGGTCGATCCTGATCAGGTCGCCCTCGGCCAGCCGCCGGTCGGCGGAGTAGGGCGTCGGGCCGGAGGCGGCGAAGGTGTAGGACTCGGCGCCGGAGGAGATGCCCATGCCGGAGTAGGCGCCGCCCGCCCGGACGATCTCGGCGATCGCGGCCGCCGCCACGTCGGCCTCGGTGGCGCCCGGTACGGCGGCCTCCCGGGCGGCGGACACCGCGCGCACCCCGAGCGCCCCCGAGGCGCGCAGCAGGTCAAGCTCGGCGGGGCTCTTGATCCGGCGCGCCTCCCAGGCCAGGTCGTCGGCGCACACCAGCTCGTGCCCCGGCAGCACCGAACGCAGCCGGCACCACCACGGCGCGGCCATCGCCTCGTAGCCGATCAACGCGACCCGGCCCGGCCGGATCGACTCCCTGATCTGCTCGGCCAGGGAGTCCACGAGATCGGGCGTCACATGGACCCGCGCCGCCGGCCGGGGCTCCTGGAGGTCCCTGGAGTTGGTCAGCAGGACGGCGGTGTGCTCGCTGAGCGGAGGGTCGTCCACGGGCAGGACCACGGCCGCGTGGCCCCGCGCCCGCCAGTGTCCGGGGAAGTCGGGGATGAACGGCTGGTGCTGGTAGAAGCCCGTCAGGTAGTAGACGTCGGCGTAATGGTCCTGCGCCGAACCGCCTCTCGACCAGGCCACCACCCCGCGGAACCCCGCCCGCGCGGCCAGCCGCCCCATGGCCGCCTGCCGCGCCGCGTACTCCTTGCCACCGATCCCCAGCACAACCGAGTTCTGCCCAGGTCGGAGGCCGGTTCACCTGGTCGCGGCCGTCAGAGCCCCTTGAGGAACGACGCCGCCACCGGCGCCGCGACCTTGCCGCCCGCGCCGCCGCCCTCCACGACCACCGCGAACGCCACGTCCTCCTTGAAGCCCATGAACCAGGCGTGGGTGTCCAGGTCGTCGCCGGTGCCGAACTCGGCCGTGCCGGTCTTGCCGTGCGTGCCGGCGGGCAGGCCGGCCGCCTTGGCCGTGCCCTTGGACACCACGGCCGCCATCATCGACTGCAGCGGCTCCTTGACCCCGTCGGGCAGCGGGCGCTCGGTGGCCTTCTGCTTCAACGAGGGCACCAGCGTCGGCGGCCGCCACGTGCCGTCCGCGATGGCGGCGGCCACCGAGGCCATCGTCAGCGGGCTGGCCGTGATCCTGGCCTGCCCGAACGACTCGGCGGCCAGCTCGGCGTCGGACTGGGCCCGGGGGAAGCTGGCCTTGGTGGCCGGGACCCCGATGTTCAGGGGCTGGTTGAAGCCCACGTCCTCGGCTGTCTTCAGCAGCTTGTCGGCGCCCAGCTTCTGCTCGGCCAGCGGCGCGAACGTCGTGTTGCACGAGTGGGCGAACGAGTCGAGGAACGACAGCGACCCGAACGCCTCCTTGTCGGAGTTGCGGACCTTCAGCCCGCCGATGGTCGCGTACATCGGGCACGTCACCGAGTCCGACGGCGACATCCCGGCCGCCAGCAGGCCGATCGCCGTGACCGCCTTGAACGTCGAGCCGGGCGGGTAGCGGCCGTCCAGCGCCCGGTTGAAGCCGCCCTGGTTGTTGACCACGGCCAGGATCTCGCCCGTGGACGGCTTGATCGCCACCATCGACGTGGGCTTCTTCATGTCCTTGACCGCGCCCACCGCCGCGGCCTGCGCGCGCGGGTCGAGCGTGGTCTGGACGGGCTCGCCGTCGCTGCCCTCGATGGTCTCCAGCGTCTTGTCGCCGAGCTGGATCTCGGTGGCGGGCGTGCCCGCCAGCCGCTTCTGGAACGTCTCCTGCAGCCCGCCGCGCCCGATCGCCTGGCCGACCTTGTAGGAGGAGCCCAGCTTGGCCACGTCCTTCTTCTCGGCCTTGGCGAGGTAGCCGACGAGTTGCTGCACCGACCCCCCGACCGTGCCCGTGTCGATCCGGTCTCCCTGGGCGTCGGTGATCTCGGCGCGGTCGGGCCAGCGCGTCTTGAGCTTGAACTCGGCCCCGGCGGTCATCGACGGGTACAGCGTGGCGGGCTTCCAGTCGACCTTCCAGGTGCGGTCGGCCACCATGAGGTCGATCTGGCCCTGATAGGACCACTTGCCGATGTTCTTGAGGTTCAGGGTCGCGGTGTAGGGGGCGCGGGCCCGGTTGTCACCGGTCTCGGTGATCTCGCCGAGCTTGATGTCCGTCGACTCGACGGCGAGTGCGCTGCGTTGCTGGTCGTACGCGTTGAGCTGCTGTGGTTTGGCGAGCTCCGCCCCCATGGCGGCCCAGTTGCCGGCCTGCCATGCGACGGTGAAGCGCTGCGCCGTCTCGGCGGGCGTCCCCCTGGTGTGCAGCAGGTAGTACGCGCCACCGGCCGCGGCCCCCACCGCGAGCACGGTGGCGCCGGACACGATCGCGATGGTACGACCACGCGCCACGCTAGATCCCCCTGATCCTCGACGACATTGTCATGACACGCCGTTGGCCGCCTTGAAGCTGGCGGCGTAGGTCGGCACGTATTCCTGCCCGGACAGCTTCTGGATGGCCGCCATGATCTCGTCGGTCACCCGCCGCCGGTCGCGGGCCTTGGTGTGGTCACCCTCGAACCGCATGGGCTCGCCGATGGCGATGCCGATCCGCGCGGGCCTGGGCACCTTCGAGCCGACCGGCAGCACCCTCTCGGTGCCGCTGAGCGCCACGGGAAGCACCGGAGCGCCCGTCTTGAGCGTCAGCCAGGCCACGCCGACCTTGCCGCGGTAGAGGCGGCCGTCGGGGGAGCGGGTGCCCTCCGGGTGGATGCCGAACAGTTCGCCGCGCTCCAGCAGGTCCGCGGCGGAGTCGAGCATGGTCTGGGCGGCGTGCGCGCTCTCCCTGTCGATCGGCAGGCTGCCGCCCAGTCGCATGAAGAAGCCGGAGATCGGGTTGCCGTCGAAGTACTCGTTCTTGGCGGTGAAGGTCACGTGCCGCGGCAGCAGCGCGGGCAGGAGGAACGAGTCGAGGATCGACAGGTGGTTGGCGGCCAGGATCGCGGGCCCGCTCCTGGGCACGTGCACCGCGCCCGAGATGTGCGGCCGGCACATCGCGTTCGCGAGCGGCGCGGCGGCGAACTTGACCACTTCGTACAGCAACGAGCTCTCCTGATCATCGGGCCGGTCGGCCACCCCACCATAAAGCAGGCGCCCCGCCGGTGGGCGGGACGCCTGGAAAAGTCGTTAAGGCCGATGTGGCGGTCGCCTCCTCGGCGAGGTGCACAACACGGCTCCAGCCGAACGGTATTCCGTGAAGGCGGTAATTTGCGGCCCGGGGGACACAGACCACATCGGCAACTCGAGTTAAGCACACGGTCCGGGCATGGGGGTAATCGCGCCCCCCTCATGGGCGACACGTGACCTGAGCTTGGCGATCTTCGACCCTCGGAGGCCCGGTTCGTCCCGGTCACGCACGGTGAGCGCGGCCCCGCTCGCCCTCGACGAGATCGGGAAAATGATTTGAGCTCACATTGGCATTCCGTGTTGAATCCACAATGTCAGCGAGACTCGGTGAGGGCACGGGTCGAAGTTCGTCGGTTACCACTTTTAATGGGGAGTCGCAGGTTCGAGTCCTGCCCGGGGCCAACGCTCCGGTAGCTCAGTCGGCAGAGCGCCAACGCCGGTGGACGCCCCCACATCCGTGCCCTCTCCGAGCCTCGGGGGCGGGTCGAAGCAGGCCGGTTATCGCTTCAGGTGCCGGAAGCGCGGGGTTCGACTCCCCGCCGCGCGGGTGCGCCCGCGCGTCGCGTAGTGGCAGCGCGCCGTAAAAGGCCGGTCGGCATTTCCACATCCGCCCCCATTTTTTCTGCATATCCGCCATTCGGGCGGGTCGAGACGTACGAGGTGAAAATTATGGCGCGAAACCGTGACCCCCTCGCCGGTGTTTCCGCGTTCGCCACGCCGCAGACCCAGCCGCTGCCCGGCCGCACCGACCAGGTGCGCAACGCGGCGGGCGGCTTCGTCTTCGAGAAGGACCTGTGGCAGCGCGTCGAGGACTTCCTGATCCTCGGCACCACGGGCGGCACCTACTACGTGTCGCAGGAGCAGCTGACCGCCGGCAACGCCGCCGCGCTGTTCGAGGCGATCGCCGAGGACGGCCCGCGCGTCGTCGAGCTGCTCACCGGCATCTCGACCGCCCGCCCGCCGCGCGCTCCCAAGCAGCGCCCGGCGCTGTTCGCGCTGGCCGCCGCCTACGCCCGCGGCGACGCGGCCACCCGGCAGGCGGCCAAGCTCGCCCTGCCCAAGGTGGCGCGCACGACCGACCACCTCGCCTCCTTCTTCGGCTACTACAAGAACCTCGGCGGCAAGCCGACCGCGCGCGGCACCGCGCCGGTCACCGGCCGCTCGCTGCGTACGGCGCTCGCCTCCTGGTTCACCGCCGGCAGCCCCGACGACGTCGCGTTCAAGGTGTGCAAGGCCCGCCAGCGCAGGACGCCGCAGGGTGAGACGTTCGACCTGCGCGACGTCCTGCGCATCGCCCACCCCAAGGCGGACGGCCCGCAGCGGGCGCGGCTGTTCGGCTGGATCGCCGGCAACGTCTCCGACGAGCAGGCGCGCGAGACGCTGGAGTCGGTGGACCGGTTCCTGAGCGCCAAGGCCGTCACCACGGCCCGCGAGGCGATCCAGGTGGTGACCGAGCGCAAGGTGCCGTGGGAGTTCCTGCCGGACGCCGTGCTGAGGGATCCGAAGGTGTGGGACGCGCTGGTCGACACGATCGGCATGACCGCGCTGCTGCGCAACCTGGCCCGCATGACGCGGATCGGCACGCTCACCCCGACGGGCGAGGCCACCCGGCGGGCGGTCGCCCGGCTCACCGACCGCGACGCGCTGCTGCGGGCGCGCATCCACCCGATGGACGCGTTCCTGGCGCTGCGCGTGTACGGCTCGGGCCGCGCCCAGCCCAACCCGCGCGCCGACGCGCACACGTGGGCGCCGGTCCCGGCGATCCGCGACGCGCTGGAGGAGACGTACGAGCTGGCGTTCGGCGCCGTCCGGCCGACGGGCCGGCGGCTGCTGGTCGCGGTCGACTCCTCCGGGTCGATGTCGGGCGGCTGGTACGGCGGCGACGTCGTGGTCGGCGGTTCGAAGATCGGCTCGCCGTACGAGGTGAGCTGCGCGATGGCCGTCATGCTGGCCCGCATCGAGAAGGGGAACGTGCACGTCATCGACGTCGACACCAGCGTCCACGCCTCGAAGGTGACCCCGCGCACCAACCTGCGCGAGATCGGCTCCTGGCGGCCGTCCGGCGGCGGCACCGACCTGTCGCTGCCGTTCCGCTGGGCGCGCGAGCAGCGGATGGCGGTGGACGGCATCGTGGTGTTCACCGACAACGAGACGTGGGCGGGGCGCGCCCACCCCTCGCAGGAGCTCGGCGCCTACCGCCGCACCGTGGCGGCGGACGCGCGCGTGGTCGTCGCGGCGATGACCGCCGTGGGCTACTCGATCGGCGACCCCGGCGACGAGGGCGTGCTGAACGTGGCGGGCCTGGACGCGTCGCTGCCGATGATCGTCAACGCGTTCGTCCGCGCGCAGGACGCGCAGGACGCGCAGGACGCGCAGGACGCGCAGGACGCGCAGGACGCGGAGGACGCGCAGGACACGTAGGACGCTTTGGACCTGACCGGGAGCGCCCGGTCAGGTCCTCGTCCAGCGCGGCTGCTTCACATCGAAGACCCGCTGCTCGCGGCCGCGCAGCGCCACCTCGGCGAACTGCCACAGGATCGCCCCCGTCGGCGCGTGGACCACGATGGACGGCCCCAGCGGCATCTGCAGCATCTTCCCGCGCCAGCGCGGCACCCCCGGCGCCAGGAACCACTCCAGCGGCACGTCGTGCACCGAGGCCACCTCGCGCGGGTCGGCCACCGGCTGCTGGACGCCGCCGAACGCCACCACCGGCGTGATGACGAAGCCGGAGTCGGTGACGAAGTCGTCGAGCAGCCCGGCCACCTCGACCCCGGTGACGCCCGTCTCCTCGGCGAGCTCGCGCAGCGCCGCGTCCACGGGGCGTTCCCCGTCGTCCAGGCGCCCGCCGGGCAGCGCCCACTGACCCGGGTTGCGCCCGTGGGCGGCCCGCTTGATCAGGATCGTGTACGGGACCCGTTCGGCGTCCTCCAGGACGCACACGGTGACGGCGGCCCTGCGCACCCCGCCGGTGGGCGGGACCTGCCGGCGGTCGAAGGCGGTCAAATGGGACCTGATCTGCTCCTGCAGCACGTCGATTGGCGACAGCACACTTCAAGGATGTCACGGGCGTCCGGACGGGTCTCACGACGGGCTGCGCGGCAGCCGTACGGTGACGCTCAGCCCGCCTTCCGGCCGGGCGGCCGCGGTGACCTGGCCGCCGTGCGCGCGCACGATGGCCCGCACGATCGACAGCCCCAGCCCCGCGCCCTTGAACGAGCGCACCCGGTCGCCGTGGAGCCGGCTGAACGGCTCGAACAGGTCGTCCACCTCGTACGGCGGCACCGCCGGCCCGGTGTTGCGCACCGTGACCACCGCGTCGCCGCCCTGCCGCCGCAGCGCCAGCCAGATCTCGCCGTCGCGCACGTTGTGCTTGATCGCGTTCTCCAGCAGGTTGAACACGCACCGCTCCAGGAACAGCGGATCCCCCTCGACCAGCACCGGCCGCAGGTCCTGGTGGAGCGTGACGGGCCGCTTGCGCGACTGCAGGTCGATCTGCTCCAGCACGGTGCGCACGACCTGCTCCAGATCCACCGGCTTGCGCACGGTGAGCTCCTGCTCCGACTGCGCGAGCAGCAGCAGGCCCTCGATGAGCCGCTCGTAGCGGGCGTTCGTGCCGAGCAGCGCCCTGGCCAGCGCCTTGAGGTCCTCCGACGCGGCCGGCTCCTCCAGCGACACCTCCAGCACCGTACGGTTGATCGCCAGCGGCGTGCGCAGCTCGTGCGAGGCGTTGGCGATGAACCGCCGCTGCGCGTCGAACACCCGGTGCAGCCGCTCCAGCATCGCGTCGAACGTGTCCGCCAGCCGCCTGACCTCGTCGGGCGGTCCCTGCAGCCCGATGCGCTCGTGCAGGGTGCTCTCCGACAGCCGCTGCGCCGCCTCCGTCACCCGGTCGAGCGGGCGCAGCGCCCGGTCGGCCACCACGTAGCCGAGCACGAGCGCGACCACGCCGACCAGGATCATCACGAGCATGGACGAGCGGACCACCTCGCTGAGTACATTGCCGGCCCGGTTCTCGACGTCGCCCTGGAAGATGACGTCCTCGACCACCGGGCGCGTCGCGCCCACGTCCGGAGGCGGGTTCTGGAGTTTCCTGAACCCGGTGACGAACTGCTGGTTCAGCGCCTGGCCGGTGGTGAGGTAGGTGAGCCAGAGCAGGATCGACCCGGCCACGAAGAACAGGCCGCCGTACAGGAGCGTGAGCCGCAGCCGCAGCCGCCTGCTGCTCCACCACGACCGGCCCCGGTCGACGATCAAAGCCGGTACCCCTTGCCGGGCACGTTCAGGATCGCCGACGGCACGCCGAGCTTCTTGCGCAACGACGTGATCGTGACCCGCAGCGCGCCCGTGCCGGGGTCGGCGTGCTCGTCCCAGACGCTCCTGCGCAGCTCGCCGGAGGTGACCAGCTCGCCGCCCGCGCGGAGCAGCACGCGCAGCACGTCGAACTCCTTGCGGTTCAGCGACACCGGCCGCCCGTCCCTGGTGACCGTGCGGCGGGACGGGTCGAGCACGACGCCGCCGCGTTCGAGCGGGGGCGTCGCGGAGCGGGCCGAGCGGCGGGCCAGCGCCCGCACCCGGGCCACCAGCTCGGCGAACGCGAACGGCTTGACCAGGTAGTCGTCCGCGCCCAGCGACAGCCCGTCGATCTTGTCGCGGATCTGTCCCGCCGCGGTCAGCATGAGCACCCGGCCGCCCCCGCCGCCCTCGCGCAGCCGCCGGCACACGTCGTCGCCGTGCACTTCGGGCAGGTCCCGGTCGAGCACCACCACGTCGTAGTCCACGTACGCGGCCCGCTCCAGGGCGTCCTGCCCGTCGTAGGCCACGTCCACGGCGATCGCCTGCAGCCGGAGCCCGTGCGCGACCGCGTCCGCCAGCCGTTCCTCGTCCTCGACGACAAGCACCCGCATCGCCGGCCCCTTTCCTCTGGCACCCGAGCGTGACGGATCACGTGTTAGGGCCGGATAAGCGCGCCGGGCGGGCTTATCCGGTTCTAGCACCCCATGGGCTGGAGTGAGGCCGCACCCCGGGCGAAGGACCCCGGGCGCGGAGGAGTGAATGTCATGAATATACGGCTGTTGCTGGTCGCCGTCCCGCTCACGCTGGCGCTGGCCGCGTGCGGAGGCACGGCGCCAAAGGACGACGGCGTGGCCAGCGCCGGCACCTCGTCCGCCGGACCCACGGCCTCCCCGTCGGCGTCGATGGACCCGGAGGAGGCCCAGCTGAAGTTCGCGCAGTGCATGCGCGAGCACGGCATCGACGTGCCCGACCCGCAGAACGGCCAGCTGCGGGTAGAGGTCCCCAAGGGTGTGGGCCGCGACAAGATGGACAAGGCACACAAGGCCTGCCAGCCCATCATGGACGCCGTCGTCCGCGACCACACGCCCAGCCAGCAGGACTACGACCAGATGGTCAAGTTCGCGCAGTGCATGCGGCAGCACGGCGTGGACATGCCCGACCCCAAGCCCGGCGAGGGCCTGCGCTTCGAGATGAGGAACGGCTCGCAGCAGAAGATCGAGGCCGCGCACAAGGCCTGCGAGCAGTACGCGCCCGGCGGCGGCAAGAAGCCAGGGGAAACCTCATGAGGAAGGGGATCCTGCTGAGCGGCGGCACCGTCCTGGCCGTCGCCGCGACGTGGACCGCGGTGGCCGTCATGAACGACGGCGTCCCCGGCGCCGCCACACCCGCCAGACCCCCGGTCCCCGCCACCGCGGACATCGCCCGGCAGGACCTGGTGGAGACCAAGACCGTGGACGGCGCCCTCACCTACGCGGGGGAGCGCCGGGTCGCCTCGGGCGCCTCCGGCACCGTGACGTGGGTGGCCGCCCAGGGAGCGGTGGTCCGCCGCGGCCATCCGCTGCTCAAGGTGGACCGCAGGCCGCTCGTGCTCATGTACGGCAGCCTGCCGCTGTACCGGACCCTGCAGCGCGGCGTGTCCGACGGGCCGGACGTCGAGCAGCTGGAGCGCAACCTCAAGGCGCTCGGGTACGGCGACTACCTCACCGTGGACGACCACTTCAGCTACGCCACCGAGCAGGCGGTCAAGGACTGGCAGGAGGACAGGGGACTGGAGGAGAGCGGGCGGGTGGACGCGGCCCAGGTCGTGTTCCAGCCGGCCGCCGTACGCGTGACCGACGCCAAGGCCGAGGTCGGCGCCAGGACCGCGCCGGGACAGCAGGCGCTCACGGTGAGCGGCATCCGCCGCCTGGTGCACGTGGACCTGGACACCGGCGACCAGTCGCTGGCCCGCAAGGGCGCCAAGGTCACGGTGACCCTCCCCGGCGGCGAGCGGGCCGCCGGCCGGATCACGTCGGTCGGGACGGTCGCGGAGTCCTCCGGGTCCGAACGGGACGCGACCACCACCATCGACGTGGACATCACCCTCGCCAAGCCGCCGCGGACGAAGCTGGACCAGGCGCCGGTCGAGGTGGAGATGGCCAGCGCGCGGCACGCGAACGTGCTGGCGGTGCCGGTCGAGGCGCTGCTGGCGCTGCGCGAGGGCGGCTTCGGGGTCGAGGTGGCGGAGGGCGCGACGAGCCGGATCGTGGCGGTCGAGACCGGGGCGTTCGGCGGCGGCCTGGTCGAGATCAAGGGCGAAGGGCTGGCCGAGGGCATGAAGGTCGGGGTGCCGGTCCAGTGAACGGCCCAGTCAACGGCATCGTCGAGTTGTGCGGGGTGACCAAGACGTACGCCGGAGACGTGCACGCCCTGCGCGGCGTGGACCTGACCATCGACCCGGGAGACCTGCTGGCCATCGTCGGCCCGTCCGGATCGGGCAAGTCCACCATGCTCCACATGATCGGCACCCTCGACCGCCCCACCTCCGGCACCGTGCGCGTCGCCGGCCACGACGTCGCGACCCTGTCGGACCGGGAGCTGTCCGGGCTGCGCTCGCGCACCCTGGGGTTCGTCTTCCAGCAGTTCCACCTCTCGCCCGGCGTCAGCGCGCTCGACAACGTCGCCGACGGCCTGCTCTACACCGGCACGGGCCGCCGCGCCCGCCGCGAACGCGCCGCCGCCGCGCTGGACCGGGTCGGGCTCGGCCACCGGCTCCGGCACCGGCCGTCGGAGCTGTCCGGCGGCGAACAGCAGCGGGTGGCCGTCGCCCGGGCCGTGGCGGGCGACCCGCCGCTGCTCCTGGCCGACGAGCCGACGGGCAACCTGGACTCCCACGCGGGCGCCGACGTCCTGGCCGTCCTGGCGGACCTGCACGAGGCCGGCACCACCGTCGCCGTCATCACCCACGACGCCGAGATCGCCGGCTGGTGCTCCCGTCAGGTACGCCTGCGCGACGGGCTCGTCGTCGACGGTCACGAGCACGACCACCTGAGCCCCGTCGAGCTGCTGAGAGGAGCCGGGCGTTGACCGACCACCACCACCGAGCCGGGGCGCGGCCCGCGCCCGGCCGGCTCAGCCCCGGGGACGTGCTCCGCGTCGGGGCCGCCGGGCTGCGCGCCCGGCCGACGAGGGTGATCCTGTCGGCCCTCGGCATCGCCATCGGCATCGCGACGATGATCGCCGTGATCGGGATCTCGTCCTCCTCCCGCGAGCAGCTCCTGCGCCAGCTCGACAAGCTCGGCACCAACCTCCTCACGGTGGCTCCGGGGCAGACCATGTTCGGGGAGGAGGCCAAGCTGCCGACCGGCGCGCTGGCCATGGTCCAGCGCATCCGCCCGGTCCGGACGGCTGCGGCGACCGGCGGCGTGGAGGCCACCGTACGCCGCAACAACCACATCCCCGAGTCCGTCACCGGCGGCATCGCCGTCCAGGCGGCCAGCACCACTCTCCTGAGCACTTTGGAGGGCTCGGTGACCAAGGGCACCTGGCTCAACGATGCCACCGCCCGCCAGCCTGCCGTCGTCCTCGGCGCGCAGGCCGCCGAACGGCTCGGCCTGGCCAGGACCGGCGTGCAGGTGTGGATGGGCGGCCGCTGGTTCACGGTCGTCGGGATCCTCGGGCCGATGCCGCTGGCTCCGGAGATCGAACGCTCGGCCCTGGTCGGCTTCCCCGCGGCGCGGGAGCTGCTGGGCTTCGACGGCTACCCCACCACCATCTACGAGCGCTCCTCGGACGAGGCGGTCGAGTCGGTGCGCCAGGTGCTGCCCCGCACCGTCAACCCCGAGAACCCGGAGGAGGTCACCGTCAGCAGGCCGTCGGACGCCCTGGCCGCCAAGGCCGCCGCCGCGGGCGCCTTCACCAACCTGCTGCTCGGGCTCGGCGCGGTGGCCCTGCTCGTGGGCGGGGTCGGGGTGGCCAACACCATGGTCATCTCGGTGCTGGAGCGGCGCAAGGAGATCGGCCTGCGCCGCTCGCTCGGAGCCACCCGCGGCCAGGTACGCATCCAGTTCCTGGCCGAGTCGCTGCTGCTGTCCACTTTGGGCGGGGTGGTGGGCGCGGTCCTGGGGGCCCTGGCGACCACGGGTTACGCCCTGTCGCGGGGCTGGCCGCCGGTGGTCCCGCCGTGGGCGCTGGGCGGGGCGGTCGGGGCGACCCTGCTGATCGGGACGCTCGCCGGGCTCTACCCCGCCATGCGGGCCGCCCGCCTGTCGCCCACGGTCGCCCTCGCCACCACCTGAGGGCTCGCTAGGAGAGGAAACCGCGGATCGCGGCCGCGACCTGCTCGGGGCGTCCGCGCTGGTCGGCGTTGCAGGTGGCGCTGTGGTCGAGGCCCTTCAGGTCCACGCGCCGGACATGGGGCAGGACGAGCTCCAGCCCGGCGAGCACGGACTTCAGGTGGGCGGGGCTGCGGGTGCCGCCGAGCAGGAGCACCTCCGCCCCGATCGGCCGGTAGACGTCCAGGCTGCCGGCCGTCTCCGCCACCACCTGCCCGTCGTAGTGCAGCGTCGGGGCCAGCTCCCGGAACGTCGGCTCCCCGTCGACCGCCGCCTTGTCCTGACTTTTCAGCATCATGCCCGTGAGCAGCTCCAGGACCGCCCGCGGCATGACGTTGAAGAACTGCGGCCCCAGCCGCGCCGCCCTCATGCCGGTGACCAGCGCCGCCGGGATCCGGCCGGCCGCGAGCTCCCGGTCGAAGCGCTCCAGCCAGCCGGCCGGGTAGAAGTCGTCGACGTCCAGCGGCGGCTCGAAGACGACGGCCTTGCGCAGGCCGGGCCGTACGAGCGCGGTGCGCAGCGTGACGATGGCGCCCGAGCTCACGCCGACGACGCGGTCCGCCCCGGTCGCGGTGAGCAGCGCGTCGAGGTCCTCGACCTCCCGATCGAGGCGGTAGTCCGGACCGTACGGGCCGCTGCGGCCCCGGCCGCGACGGTCGGGCACGTAGCACGTGAACTCGTCGGCGAGGGCCTGGGCCAGCTCGACGTTGCTGTGGCCGCTCTGCATGACTCCGTGCAGGAGCACCAGCCCGGGGCCGCGGCCGAGCCGGCGGTAGCTGATCGTGGTGCCGTCCTTCGAGGTCACGGCGTCGAGAGTGGTCGTGGTCATGATGGCTCCCCATGGTTCGGTCCGTGAAGGGGAGCCCGGCTATTGTTGCGAGTGCCATCTCGTGTCCGGGGTCCCGCTTCGCGGGCATTTCGGTACGAAGATCTCCCGGCGGCGGTGTTCCCGCACCGCCGCCGGATCGGCCACCGGGCTCGTCGCCGGTCGCCGGGGTCAATCCGCTGTGCTGCCCCTCTCCGCGATGTCCGCCACCTCGGGGGGCAGGTCGCCGGTCTGGTGGAAGGCCCGCCATCCGTCCAGGCCGGGGAACGTGCCGGAGGCCAGCTCGGCCAGCAGCGCGCTCACCCAGCCCGCCTCGGCCTCCCGCATCGCCAGCGCGTACTCGGACTCGAGGAGGAACAGCCTCGGCACCTCCTCCCGGTCCCGCTCCAGCGCCCGGCGCGCGTCCTGGAGCTGCTGCTCCAGCAGCTCCAGGCGCTGCCGCAGCAGCGGCACCACCTCGTCCGGGCCGAGCCCGGCCAGCACCGACAGCCCCGCCTCGAACGCCGACGGCTCCCGCACGGGCGTGGACAGCAGCTCGCGCGTCCAGTCGTCGGCCTCCTCCCGGCCGGCTTCGGTGACGCGGTAGACGGTCCGCTCGGGGCGGGCGCCCTGCCTGCCGCTCTCCACGGCCTCGATCAGGCCGTGCTTCTCCAGGTTGCGGACGACGGTGTAGAGGGATCCCCACTTGATCGGCATGTCCTGGTCCTTGCCGCGCGCCCGTAGCACCGAGGCCATCTCGTACGGGTGCATCGGCCGCTGCCCGGCCACCGTCAGCACGGCCAGAGCCAGCAGGTTCGCGACCCTGCGCCGCTTCGTCATCCGGCTCATCTCCTCGTGGACGAATACTCGTACACGAGCATACGTGCGCGATTATCCGCCACGCAATGGGGAATCGTTGCGCGTCCTGCGTTTGGAGGCGGCGTCGGATCCGGCACTTCGGCGGCGTGACGCGTTCTGCGGTCGGACGCGTCGGGTCGCTGAGCCCGGTGCCTGGCCGGTGTGACGTGTCGAGAGGGCGGCCCGGTGTGCGCCGCGCGTCCTGTGGTCGGAGGCGGCGAGCGGGCGCTTCGGGAAGGCGGCTCGCCGGTGGGCGGCGAGCGGGCGCGGGCGCTTGGGAAGGCGGCTCGCCGGTGGACGGCGAGCGGGCGCGGGCCGTGCCTGAAAGCGGCGGGGTGGGGCGGGAAAGGCGGCGCCGCCCCGGGAGGGGGTCACGTCAGACGGAGTCGGTGACGCCCGGGGCGGCTCGGGTCAGGACATGCTGCTCACGAGGATCACGCCGAGGGCGATGCCGATGATCATCCCGACGCCGGCGGCGACGGCGGCCCACTTGCCCAGCGGCTCGCCCCGCGTGTGGCCGACGATGCCCAGCACGATGCCGGCCAGGCCGAACAGGATCGGGATGAACAGCACGGCCACCACCGCGCAGACGAACCCGATGATCGACAGGACCTGGTTGCTCGGCGGCTGCTTGTAAGGAGGCTGCGGATACGGGGGCGGCTGCGACCACTGGGTGTTGGGATCGTCGCCCTGGGGCGGCGGGTCCTGCGAAGAGGTCACTTGCGGGCTCCTCTCGAGACGTGAACAACATCACACACCGAAGGGCCCGTCCTGTCGAGCCGAACGAACCAGGACATATACCGATTTCAAGCTGCTTCTATGGGATGAGAAAGCTGGGGCGGCAGAGGCCTGGAGTGAACGACGTCCAGCCGGGAGACGGCCCGGGTGAGGGCGACGTACAGCCGGTTCAGGCCGCGCCGCTCGGCTTCGGCGACGGCGGCGGGCTCGGCCAGGATCACGTGGTCGTACTCCAGCCCCTTGGCCAGCGAGGCGGGCAGCACGGTGAGGCGTTCGTCCACGTCCATGCCCTCGTCCCAGAGCGCGGACGTGATCGCCTCGACGTCGGCGTCCGCCGCGATCACCCCGATCGACCCCTCGAACGCCATCGCCTCGCGCGCCGCCTCCACCACGCCCTTCTCCAGCCCGCTCACGTGGGTGACCCGCAGGCGGCCGTCGGAGCGGTACGAGCGCGTCGCGGGCACCTGCGTGCCGAGCGCCGCCAGCAACGTGTTGGCCAGCTCCACCACGGCCGCCGGGACCCTGAAGCCGGTGGTCAGGGCGATGACCTGGCCATCCGGCTTGCCCAGCAGCGCCATGCGCTCCGGCCAGGAGGAGGCCGCCCACGGCGTGGTGCCCTGGGCCAGGTCGCCGAGCACGGTGAGCGAGCCGTGTTCGCTGCGCCTGGCCACGGCCCTGCACTCCATGGGGGACAGGTCCTGGGCCTCGTCCACGATGACGTGGCCGTAGCCGCGCGGGCGCTCGATGAGGGCGGCGATCTCGTCGAGCAGCACGAGGTCGGCCGCCGTCCACTTGGCGCTCTTGACGCTGCGGGGCGGCCTGGCCCAGGTGATCGCCTCCCACTCGGCCCCCGTCAGCGCGCCGTCCCGCCCGCCCTTCGCCGGCCCGCTGTCGCGCGTGCCCTTCGCCGACGCGCCGTCCCGCGTGCCTTCCGCCGGCCCGCCGTCTCGCGTGCCCTCGGTCGGCCCGCTGTCGCGCGTGCCCTCGGCCGGGCCGCGCAGGACTTCGTACAGGACCTCTTCGGGCTTGACGGCGGGCCAGACGGCGTCCAGGAACGGGGTGACGGCGCGGGAGATCTTGCGGGTCCAGGCCGCGCCGGCCGTCTGCCCGCGCGCCTCGGCCTGGCGCTGGATCGCGGCGACCGTCCGGGCCCGCACCCGCTCGCGGCCCACTCCGTACGGCAGAGACTCGCGGCGCGTGTCGTCCACGATGCGGCGCAGCTCCTCCTCAGGCACCCGCCACCGGTACGAGCCGTCCGCCACCGTCACCGGCTCGACCGGCTTCGCAATCCGCCGGTACAGCGCCCCGCGCAGCACCTCGGCCATCCGGACGTCGTGCTTGACCAGCGCGGCGGCCTCGCTGTCGGCGGCGGTGACGGGGAGGGTGACAGAGGCGGAGGCCAGCAGGCGCTCCAGGGTGGTCTGCTCGACGTCCACCTCGCCGAGCGCGGGCAGCACGGCCGAGATGTAGCCGAGGAAGGCCCGGTTCGGGCCGAGCACGAGGACGCCGGAGCGTTCGAGCCGCTGCCGGTGCGCGTACAGCAGGTACGCGGCCCGGTGCAGGCCGACCGCCGTCTTGCCGGTGCCCGGCGCGCCCTGGACGCAGATCGAGGTGTCCAGCTCGGCGCGTACGAGGTCGTCCTGCTCGGGCTGGATGGTGGCGACGATGTCGCGCATGGGGCCGACGCGGGGGCGCTCGATCTCGGCGGCCAGGATGCGCGACTCGCCTTCCTCGCCCCGTTCGAGCCGTTCGTCCTCGAAGCCCGTCAGCGTCGTGCCCGACCAGCCGAAGCGGCGGCGTACCGCGACGCCCTGCGGGTCGCGGGCGCCGGCCCGGTAGAAGGCCCGCGAGACCGGCGCGCGCCAGTCGATCACCACGGGCGGGCCGCCGTGCTCGCCGGTGATGTGCCGCCGGCCGATGTGGTACGCGCGCCCGCGGTGCTCGGCCGAGCTCTGGCCGAAGTCCAGCCGGCCGAAGAACGGCGGGCCCTCGGGCTCCTCGCTCAGCTCCTTGGCCAGGCTCTTGAGGTGGCGGCCGAGCCGCTCGGCGCTGTAGCGGTCGCCGGCCACGGTCTCACCGATGATCACGTTGTCGCGCGCGCCTTCGAGCATCCTGCGCAGTCCGGCCTTGCAGCGTTCGACGTACTGCCTCTCGTCGTCGAGCGTGCCCATCGCGTCCCCCAGAAGCGTTAACTCGGTTAAGAACTTAACCAGGTTAACACTTTGATAGACTGCGTGCCATGACGGGACTACGGGAGATCCAGCGGCAGCGGGTCCACGAGGCCATCTCGACGGCGGCCATCTCGCTCTTCCTGGAGCGCGGCTTCGACGAGGTGCCCGTGACGGAGATCGCGGCGGCGGCGGGGGTGTCGAAGCCGACGCTGTTCAAGTACTTCCCGACCAAGGAGGACCTCGTGCTGCACCGGATCGCCGACCACCAGGGTGAGGCCGCCCGCGTCGTGCGGGGGCGGGAGCCGGGGGAGCGGCCGCTGGAGGCGTTGCGCCGCCACTTCCTCGACGGGCTCGCCCGGCGCGACCCGGTCACCGGGCTCAACGACCATCCGGAGGTGGTGGCGTACCACCGGATGGTGTTCTCGACGCCGAGCCTGGCGGCGCGGTTGTTCCAGCACATGGCGCAGGACGAGGAGGCCCTGGCCGAGGCGCTCGGGGAGATCACCGACGAGCTGACCGCCGGGCTGGTCGCCGGGCAGGTGCTGGCCGCGCAGCGGGTGCTCGCCCGGCGCAACTGGGCGATGCTGGCCGAAGGCCGGCCGATGACGGAGGTCGAGCGGGAGGCGATCCGGGCGGCCGAGCGGGCGTTCTCGCTGCTGCCCGTGTTCACGCCTCGCGAACAGCCCGTTTAGGCAGCTGGCAAGGGGTGTACTTGATACGGAGAGCCTCTTGACCAATTGCAAAAATATGCAATTTGGTGCATTGCGGGGCGCTCTTTACTCGTAGGGAGTGATGGTGAGAGGACCTTTCGCGCACCAAGACGGTTACATTTCCGGACCGGAAGGTAACAGCTCGTGACCGGCGCGCTGACCCTGGCCTGGGGGCGGCTGCGCGCCGTGCTGCCGGAACGCGAGTCGCTGGCGGCCATGTGCCGCCGCCCCCGCCAGGACCTGCTCGCCGGGCTCACGGTGGCGGTCGTCGCGCTGCCGCTGGCACTCGGATTCGGCGTCTCCTCGGGTCTCGGGGCCGCGTCCGGGCTGGCCACGGCCGTCGTCGCCGGGGCGCTGGCGGCCCTGCTCGGCGGCTCCGACCTGCAGGTCTCGGGCACGAGCGGCGCCATGACGGTGATGCTCATGCCGATCTTCGACGCCCACGGCCCCACCGGCGTGCTCACGGTCGGCCTGCTGGCCGGGCTGCTGCTGCTCGCGCTGGCGCTGACCGGCGCCGGGCGCTACATGGCCGTGGTCCCCGCCCCGGTCGTGGCGGGGTTCACCGTCGGCATCGCCTGCGTGATCGGCCTGCAACAGGTGCCCCAGGCACTCGGCGTCCCGCCGGAAAACAGCCACAAGGTCATGATCGTGGCCTGGCACGCCGTCCTCGACTTCCTCGCCCACCCGCACTGGTGGGCCACCTCCGTGGCCGTGGCCGTGGCCGCGGTGGTGCTGGTGGCCGCACGCGTACGGCCGAGCCTGCCGTTCGCGCTGCCCGCCGTGGCCATCGCCACCGTCGCCGCCGAGGTGGCCGCGCTGCCGCTGGCCAGGATCGGCGACCTGCCCACCGGGCTGCCCGCGCCGTCGCTGGGGTTCCTGGATCCGGGCGCGCTGCCGTCCCTGCTCACCCCGGCCGTCGCGGTGGCCGCCCTGGCCGCGCTGGAGTCGCTGCTGTCGGCCAACGTCGCCGACAGCATGACCACCGGACGCCGCCACGACCCCGACCGGGAGCTGTTCGGACAGGGCGTGGCCAACCTCGTCACCCCGCTGTTCGGCGGCATGCCCGGCACGGGCGCCATCGTCCGCACCGCGGTCAACGTCCGCTCCGGCGCCCAGTCCCGGCTCGCGGCGCTGGCCCACGCGGGCATCCTGGCCGCGATCATCTACTCCGCCGCCGGGCTCGTCGCCCGGATCCCGCTGGCCGCGCTGGCCGGGGTCCTGCTGGCCACGTCGGTGCGCATGGTCGACACCGACGCCGTCAAGGCCATGTTCAGGTCCACCCGGGCCGACGCCGTGGTCCTGGTGCTGACGGCCGTCGCCACCCTGATGCTCAACACGGTGGTGGCGGTCATCCTGGGCCTGGTGGTGGCGGGGGCGCTGGCCCTGCGCGCCTTGGCGCGCAACGCCCGCCTCGACGCCGAGCCGCTCCGCCACGACCTGCAGCCCCATCACACCGAGGACGAGCACGCGCTGCTCGCCGAGCACATCGTCACCTACCGCCTGGCCGGGCCGCTGTTCTTCGCCGCGGCCCACCGCTTCCTGACGGAGCTGTCGGAGGTGACGGACGTGTCCGTGGTGGTGCTGCGCCTGTCCCGCGTCACCACCATCGACGCCAGCGGCGCGCTGGTCCTGGGCGACGCGATCGAACGGCTCGAGGGGCGGGGCATCCTGGTGTACGTCTCGGGCATCCCGGACGGCCACCACCAGCCGCTGGAGGCGCTCGGGGTGCTCGCCCGGCTGGACGAGGCGGGGCAGGTGTTCGCCACGACCGACGAGGCCATCGCGGCCGCCCGCGACCGCCTCCACCACACGGGCGTCCTCCCCCACCTGGCCGGCTGACCCCTCCGCCTCCCCCAACCCGCAGGGGGAGGCACCTCACTTCCAGGACATCGGGAGGGGCACGGGGTACGCCCGCCGTGCCCCTCCGTTGACCGTGCGCCGTTCGTTGATCGTGCGGCGTCGGTTGTCGGTGCCGCACCCTCGGGTCGTGGCGCGTGCCCGTCGCCGGAGGGGTGGGCGCCACGGATGGGGACCGGCTCACCAAGATTTCGGACCTGGAGCGCCCGAGCCCTGCACCCCCCGCCACCGCACCGGCGACACTCGGCTCATGACTCGGACTTCCGAACCTCCCCGCGCGCTCCCGGCCGTCGCGCATCGCTGGCCCACCCTGCTCGGGCTGGGCTTCGCCGTCCTCACCCTCCTGGACTTCGAGGACGGCCGCAGCCTGGGGTTCGTCGTCTTCCTGGCAGCCCTCATCTACCTCGGTACGGCGGTCCTCGGCAAGCCCGGCACCGTCTGGGCCCTGTTCGTCATCAGCACCGTGGCGTGGGTGGTGCTGGACCAGCTCGGGATCGACGGCTGGCCCGCCCTGATCGGCGGCGCGGTCTCCCTCATCGTCCTCGGCCTGGTGGGCGGGCTGCTGCGCCAGCCGTTGCTGACGGCCGCGCAGGTCCCGGCCATGCTGGTCTGCGGCGGCGCGGCACTGCTGGCGCTGACCCTGTCGCCCCAGGCCGGCGGCTTCCTGGTCGCGGGGGCGCTGATCGCCCACGGTGCGCAGGACCTGCTCGTGTGGCGGGCCAAGCAGGTCGTGGCGCGGTCGATGGCGGAGTTCTGCATGGTCCTCGACTTCCTGCTCGGCCTGGGCATCGTCGTGCTGAGCCTGTGAATCCGCTGTCGTGCCGAGCCGGTGAAGCCCGCTCGGAAGGGGCGGGTGAAGCACGCTCAGAAGGGGCCGGTGAGCTCGCCGAGCTTGTCGGTCAGCTCCAGGTTCGCCGAGTAGTCGACCGGCACCGCGATCACCGACACCACGTCGTCCGCCAGCGCCTTGCGCAGCGTCGGCAGCAGTTCGTCCGCGTGGGTGATCCGGTAGCCGCGCGCCCCGAAGCTCTCCGCGTACTTGACGAAGTCGGGGTTGCCGAACGTGACGTTGGAGTCGCGCCCCAGCTCCAGGTCCATCTTCCACTCGATCAGCCCGTACGCGCCGTCCTCCCACACCAGCACCACGAACGGGATCCGCTCCCGCACGGCGGTCTCCAGCTCCTGCGAGTTCATCAGGAACGCCCCGTCACCCGTCGCCGCCAGCACCCGACGGCGGGGGAAGGCCAGCTTGGCCGCCAGCGCCCCCGGCACCGAGAAGCCCATGGACGACAGCCCGTTGGAGACCAGCATCGTGTTCGGCTCGTACGTCGGATACATGCGGGCCATCCACATCTTCACCGCCCCCGTGTCCGCCAGCACGATGTCCTCGCGTCCCATCGCCGCGCGGACGTCGGCCACGATCCGGCGCGGTGACAGCGGGAACCCGTCCTCCGAACGCCCCTGCTCCAGCTCCTCCCGCACCATGCGGCGGATCTTCTCGCCGGTGCCGTTGATCTCGAAGCGCCGGTGCACGGCGTCCGCGAGCGCGTGGAGCGACCGCGAGATGTCCCCCTGGACGCCGACCGCCACCGGATAGTGGTCGTCCACCTCGGCGGGGAACTGGTGAATGTGGATGATCTTCTTGTCGCGATGCGGGTTGATCTTGACGGGGTCGAACTCCTGCAGCTCGTACCCCACGCTGATCAGCACGTCCGCCTCGTCGAATCCGAAGTTCACGTAGTCGTGCCGCATGAACCCCACCGCCCCCAGCGCGTGCCGGTGGTCGTCGGGGAAGACGCCCTTGCCGTTGAACGTGGTCGCCACCGGCAGCCCGAGCCGCTCCGAGAAGCGGATCAGCGCCTGAGAGGCCCTGGCGCGCGTGGCCCCGTGCCCGGCCAGCACGATCGGCCGGCGCGCGGTGGCCAGCACGTCGGCCGCGCGGGCGATCTGCGCGGGGGAGGGGTCCTGGGTGCGTACCACGTTGACGGGGAGCGGGCGCAGGTCGTCGGGAACCGGCGCCGACTCGACGTCCTCGGGGATGGCGAGGTAGACGGCGCCGGGACGCTCGGTCTGGGCGGTCTTGAACGCCTTGCGGATCATCTCGGGCAGCGCCTGCGGCGACGGCGCGAGCTCCGACCACTTGGTGATCGGCCTGAACAGCGACACCAGGTCCACCACCTGGTGCGACTCCTTGTAGATGCGGTCGAGCCCGACCTGCGCGCTGATCGCCACCACCGGGGTGCTGTTGGTGGTGGCGTCGGCCACGCCGAGCTGCAGGTTGATCGCGCCGGGGCCGAGCGTGGCCGAGGCCACCCCCGCCCTGCCGGTCAGCCTGCCGTAGATCTCGGCCATGAACGCCGCGCCCTGCTCGTGCCGTACGAGGACGTAGCGGATGGAGGAGTCCTGGAGCGCGTCGACGAAGTGGATGTTCTCCTCGCCGGGGATGCCGAAGACGTACTCGACGCCTTCCGCCTCCAGCGCCTGCACGATGAGCCGGGCCGCGACGGCCTGCGTGGTCATGGGACAAGCCTTCTTTCCTGAACGACTTCGTCCGTGCAAGCGTACGAAGGCCGCCGTTCATTCCGGTGTCCCGGCCCCGCCAGCGGGTATCTAAGCAGCGGCTCCCCGGACTGATCTCGCACCAGGAGAGGACCGGGGGCATGGTGGAGCGACCTTTCCGTCTCGCGCTTCTGGGCGGTTTCCGGCTGCTGGCCGGCGACGAGCAGCTCGCCGTCTCCAACGGCTCCGAGCGGCTGCTCGCGTACATCGCCATCAGCCGCAGGACGGTGCACAGGAACGTGATGGCGACCACCCTCTGGCCCGACGCGCCCGAGCGGCGCGCGCACGCCAACCTGCGCTCCGCGCTGAAACGCCTCGACGAGGTCGGGCGGGCGCTGCTGCACGTCGGGACGACCGAGATCGGGCTGGCCCCGGACACCGGCGTCGACTTCGACGACGCCCGGGCGCTGGCGCAGCGCCTCATCGACCCCACCGTCCAGGCCGAGGAGGCCACCGTCTGCGCGGGGTCCGTCGATGCGCTGGCCAACGGCCTGCTGCCCGGCTGGTACGAGGAATGGGTGCTGGCCGCCGCGGACGAATGGCACCAGCTGCGGCTGCACGCCCTGGAGGCCCTGTCGGCGATCTTCGTCAGGCAGCGGCGGTTCGCCGAGGCCGTGACGGCCGCGAGCGTGGCCGCGCACGCGGATCCGCTGCGGGAGAGCGCGTGCGCCGCGCTCATCGAGGCCCATCTCGCGGAGGGCAACCAGGCCGAGGCGATCCGCCATTTCCGGCTCTACGCGGAGGGCCTGCGGGCCGAGCTCGGCATCGAGCCGACCGCCAGATTGCGGGAGCTGGTCGCCAGCTTGCGCGGCCGCTGAGCGACCCCGGTCACGCTCCGGTCACGCCGACATCACGGTGCGGTGACACGACCCCCTCCACGCTGGGTGGTGACAGAAGGGAGACCGGAATGCGCATCAAGAAAAGCCTGATTCTGGCTGGTCCAGCGCTTCTCACCGCTGTCACACTCGGACCCCTCACGACCCCATCGGCCCAGGCCCTCGCGCAGACCTCCGCGACGAGCCCGCAGACGAGCACCCACGTCGCGAGCAAGCCACCCGAGAAGAGGAAGGCCAAGAAGCAGCAGTACAACATGGGCCGCTCGGCCGGTTACACCGACGGTCGCAGCGCCTGCATGAAGAAGGAGCCCTACAGCCTGAAGTACTCCGGTGGCGGCCCCTACCAGAGGGGCTTCGCCGACGGCTACAACTCGGGCTACCACAGCTGCTAGCGATCTCGGCCACTGAGCTGGACCCCACCCGCGCCCGCGGGGTGGGGTCCACCCCTTTTTCAGCGCAGGCGGGCCACCCCGTCGAGCAGGCGGTCCACGTCGGAGCGGTCGTTGTAGTGGACCAGGCCCGCCCGCACGGCCCCGCCCGAGTCGCGGATGCCGAGCGTGCCGGTCAGCTCCCAGGCGTAGTTGTGGCCGTTCCAGACGTTCACGCCGAGCCGGGCCAGGTGCTCGGCCACCTGGCGCGGGGTGTGCCCGGCCACGTTGAAGTAGGCGGTGGCGGTGCGCCTGGCGGGTTTGCCGTACACCGTGACGTGCGCCATCGTCTCCAGCCCCTCGATCAGCACCGCGAACAGCGCCAGCTCGTGCTCCTCCGCCGCGCTCATCGAGGCCAGCAGGCGCTCGCGGCGGGTGCCCGCGCCCGGGACCATGGCGGCCAGGTGGTCCACGGCCGCCGTCACGCCGGCCAGGTCGGCGAAGGCCACCGTCCCCGTCTCGAACCGCTCCGGCACCGTGTCGGAGGAGGAGGCCAGCTTGTCCGGCCGCAGCGTCTCCAGCAGCGCCGGGTCGGCCACGACCGCGCCGATGTGCGGGCCCGACCACTTGTACGCGCTCGTGGCGTAGAAGTCGGCGCCCAGGGCGCGCATGTCCACCGGGCCGTGCGGGGTGGCGTGCACGCCGTCCACGTACATGAGCGCGCCCGCCCGGTGCGCCAGCTCGGCGATGGCGGCCACGTCGGGACGGGTGCCGAGGATGTTGCTGGCCGCCGTCACCGCGACCAGCCGGGTGCGTTCGCCGATCAGGTCCGCGTACTGCTCCACCGGCAGCTCCCCGGTGACCGGGTCCACCTCGGCCCAGCGTACGGTGGCGCCGATCTGGGTCCAGGGCCGGACGTTCGCGTCATGGTCGAGCCTGGAGAGCACGACCTCGTCGCCCGGCCCCGCGATGGCCCTGGCCAGGCGGTAGGTCAGCGTGGTCATGTTCGGGCCGAGCACCACGCCGTCCGGATGGCCGCCGACCAGGTCGGCCACGGCGGCGCGGCAGGCCGCCACGATGGCGCCGGAGCGGTCGCTGGCGGGGAAGGCGCCGCCGACGTTGCCGATCCCGGCCCGGTAGGCGGCGGAGATGGCGTCTATCACCGGCCGCGGGGTCTGGGTGCCGGCCGCGCCGTCCAGGTAGGCGAAGCCGTCTGCCAGCGCGGGATAGGAGGAACGTACCAAATCAATAGGAAAAGGCATGATAGGTAAATGCTCACCCTCAGAGACCTCAACCGGGCCACTTTGGCCCGCCAGCACCTTCTCGACCGGCACGAGGGTGACGTGGCCGACGTCGTGCACCGGCTGGTCGGCTTGCAGGCGCAGGAGCCGCGGCCGCCGTACCTGGGGGTGTGGTCCCGGCTGGCGGGGTTCGCGCGGGACGACCTGCACGCGGCGCTGCACGCCCGCACGCTGGTGCGGGCCACCATGTGGCGGGCCACGCTGCACCTGGTGACCGCGGCGGACTTCGCCGCGTTCCGTCCGGTGGTGCGGCCCGTGCTGGCCGCCGCCGCGCGCCGCTTCGACGACGTCGACTTCGACGCGGTCGTGGCCGCCGCCGACCGGCTGCTGGCCGCCGGGCCGATGACCTTCAACGAGCTACGGCCCAGGCTGCAGGAGGAGTTCCCGGGCGGGTACGACCGGGCGCTCGGATACGCCGTGCGCATGCTCACTCCGTTGATCATGGTGCCGACGGAGGACCGGTGGAGCTTTCCGCGCGAGTCCGCGTTCGCGCTGCCCGGCATCGCCCTGGAGCCCGCCGGCGTGGAGGCGCTGATCGAGCGCTACCTGGCCGCGTTCGGCCCGGCGACCCCCGCCGACGTGCAGACCTGGTCCGGGCTGGGCGGCCTCAAACGCGTCATGTCCGGCATGGAGCTGGAAAGGCTCACGGACTTCACGGGAAGGGAGCTGTACGACCTGCCCGGCGCGCCGCGGCCCGGGGGCGACGTGCCCGCCCCCGTACGGTTCCTGCCCGACTTCGACACGCTGGTCCTGGGCCACGCGGACCGCACCCGGGTGCTGGCCGACGAGTTCAGGGGCCGGGTCGCCACCAAGAACCTCCGGGTCAAGGCGGTCTACCTGGTGGACGGCTTCGCGGCCGGGACGTGGCAGATCAAGCGCACCGCGAAGAAGGCCACGCTGCTCATCAGCCCGTTCACCTCGGCCTCTCTCGACGTGCTGGAGGAGGAGGGGCTGCGGCTGCTGGCATTCGCCGAGCCCGACGCGGTCCCGTCCCTTGAAGTGACCGACTCTTGAAGTGACCGGCGGAGTCTGATTGGTTCGGGGCGGAGGTGTCACCTATGGCCCAGTTGACCGCCCTGGACGCGCAGTTCCTCCATTTCGAGACCGCGACCAACATCGCCAACATCGCCGGCCTGGCCATCCTCGACGGCGACCTCAACCGCGCCGACCTCCAGGCCCTGCTCGAGCGGCGGCTGCCGTACGTGCCCGCGCTGCGGCGCAAGCTGGCCCCCGTGCCGTTCGGGCTGGACCACCCGTACTGGATGCAGGAGGACGATCTCGACCTCGACTACCACGTACGCGAGATCGGCCTGCCACCGCCGGGCGACGACCGGCAGCTCGCCGACCAGGTCTCGCGGCTGCACGCCCGCCGGCTGGACCGCGGCCGGCCGCTGTGGGAGATCTACCTGATCCACGGGCTGTACGGCGGGCGGATGGGCCTCTACACCAAGATCCACCACGCGGCCGTGGACGGGGTTGGCGGCGCCGACGTCCTGGCCGCTCTCCTGGACATCAGTCCGACGCCCACGCCGCCGCCCGCCGAGGAGCCCTCACGGGACGCCCCGCCTCCCGGGGCCGCGGAGATGGTGGCGCGCGGGCTGGCGAGGCTGGCCGGCAACCCCGCGCTCGCCCTGCGCTTCGCCGCCAGGGCCATGCCGCACCTGGACGAGATCCCCGTCGTGTCCTCGATCCCGGGCAGCCAGGTCGTCTCCTCGCTCGCCCGGCGGCTGGCCGGGGCCGGGCAGGCTCCCGAGCTGCCGGCGCTGCCCGCGCCGAGGACGCCGTTCAGCGGCCCCGTGTCGGGGCACCGGCGCTTCGCGTTCGTGTCGCTGCCGCTGGAGGAGATCAAGCGGGTGCGCAAGGCGTTCGGGGTGACCGTCAACGACGTGGTCATGGCGGTGTGCGCGGGCGCGCTGCGCACGTGGCTGGCCGCGCACGGCGGCGTCCCGCACCAGCCGCTGGTGGCGGGGGTGCCGTTCTCGCTGCGCGCGGCCGGGGTGGAGGGCCCCGGCAACCAGGTGGCGATCATGACCGCGCCGCTGGCCGTGCACGTCGAGGACCCCGTCGCCCGGCTGCACCACGTGCGGCACGCCATGCAGCGGATCAAGGACCGCTTCTCGCTGGCGCCCGCGCGCTGGCTGCGCGAGTTCAGCGAGTCGATGCCGGCCGCGCTCATGGGGCTGGCCGCCCGCTCGGCCTTCTCGCTCGTCGGGCAGACCGCGCCGCCGATCAACGTGGGCGTCTCGAACGTGCCCGGACCCCAGTTCCCCCTGTACGTGTGCGGGGCCCGGCTGCTGACCCACTACCCGGTGTCGGTGATCACGGACGTGAGCGGCGGCGTGAACATCACCGCCTTCTCCTACGACGGCTCCCTCGACATCGGGATCGTCACCGACAGAGAGATGGTGCCGGACGCCTGGGAACTGGCCGCCGACCTGCGTGCGGCCCTCGACGAGCTGCTCCACGCGGAAGCGACCCTGCCGCACTAGCCACGTGCCGGCGGAACTGTCGGTGGCGTGTGGCACCTTGGGAGCGCTGAGGAAAGGAGCATCGCATGTCAACCGCCCGGGAGCTCTACGACGACCTGGTCACCGAGCAACTGGTCCGTCCAGAGGTGAGCCTGGGGCGCATGTTCCACTCCGAGGGCCTCAAGGTCAACGGAAAGGTGTTCGCGTTCTTCTCCAAGGAGCAGCGGGTCGTGCTCAAGCTCCCCGCCGCGCGGGCGGCCGAGCTGGTGGACGAGGGCGCGGCCGACGAGATGATCATGGCGGCCCGGCGGATGCGGGAGTGGGTGTCCCTGCGCACGCCGGACGAGGAGGTCTGGCGCGGCCTGCTGACGGAGGCCGCCACGTACGTCGAGTCCCTGACGCGCTGACACGCCCGCCGGACGGCGGCCGGCTGGGGCCACTCGCGGGCACAGTTGGGTAGCTTGGAAGGAGGCGGCCTGCCAGGTCTCCCGACTTCGCCGTTCCCTCAGACCCCGAGGTGCCGATGGTTTCAGCCCCTACGTCGTAGGTCACCACGTTTCAGCGTCGTGCGTCCAAAGCGAGCGAGGAGTGTGTTTTGTCCGAAGCAGCAGAGGTTCTCGAACTCGACGACAACGTCGCCGACGGTGGCGCGGCCGTCGGCGCCGACTCGGTCAAGGCTTATCTGAAGGAGATCGGCCGCGTGCCGCTGCTCACCGCTGAGCAGGAGATCGACTTGGCCAAGCGCATCGAGGCCGGGCTGTTCGCGCAGGAGCGGCTCGAGACCGAGCCGTGCATGCCCGCCGATCTGCGCGCCGATCTGGAGTGGATCGCCCGGGACGGCGAGATCGCCAGGCGCCGCATGCTGGAGGCCAACCTGCGGCTGGTCGTCTCCATCGCCAAGCGCTACACGGGCCGCGGCATGCTCTTCCTCGACCTGATCCAGGAGGGCAACCTAGGCCTGATCCGGACGATCGAGAAGTTCGACTACCGGCTGGGCTACAAGTTCTCCACGTACGCGACGTGGTGGATCAAGCAGGCCATCACCCGGGCCATGGCCGACCAGGCCCGGACGATCCGCATCCCCGTGCACATGGTCGAGCTGATCAACAAGGTCGCGCGGACGGAGCGCCGCCTGCAGACCGACCTCGGCCGCGAGCCGACGCCCGAGGAGCTGGCCAAGGAGTGCGAGCTCGAGGTCGACCGCGTCATCGAGGTCCAGGGATACGGCCGCGAGCCGATCTCCCTGAGCACGCCGCTGGGCGAGGAGGGCGACAGCGAGTTCGGCGACCTCATCGAGGACACCGAGGCCGTCTCCCCGGCCGACGCGGTCTCGTTCACGCTGCTCCAGCAGCAGTTGCACGCGCTGCTCGACCAGCTCTCCGAGCGCGAGGCGGGCGTGATCAGCATGCGCTACGGCCTCAACGACGGCAAGCCGATGACCCTCGACGAGATCGGCCGCATCTACGGCGTCACCCGCGAGCGCATCCGGCAGATCGAGGCCAAGACGATGTCCAAGCTCCGCCACCCCTCCCGATCGCTGGCGCTGCGCGACTACCTGAGCTGACCCGCGACTGAAAGGCTGCGCAAACGAAGACCCAAGACTGTCGCCACGGACCTGTGGGGGCAGGCGGGCTGTCCTAGATTCCCAGGCGTGAAACGCGCCCGATCGAGCCTCGTCCACCAACTCGCCTACGCCGTCAAGAACCCGGACCGGATCGCGCCCCACCTGCGGCGGCTGGCCCGCGACACCTGGTTCCGGCTGCGCACGCGTGATCACGTCGCCTACTACCGGGCCGTCATGAAGTCCGACACCGCGCGGGACCCCGAGGGCGCGGTCGGCTCGCACACGCACAGACGGTGGCTGGCGCTGGGGCGCATGCAGTTCGACTACCTGGTGGAGCACGGGCTCAAGCCGGACTACCGGATGCTGGAGATCGGGTGCGGCAACCTGCGCGCCGGGCGGCTGTTCATCGACTACCTGCACGCCGGAAACTACTACGGCATCGACATCTCTCCCGACATCCTCATGGCGGCCCAGCACACGATCGTCGGGCACGGGCTCAACCACAAGCTGCCCTACCTCACGCCCGTCCGCGACCTGCGCTTCGCCTTCCTGCCCGGCGAGCACTTCGACGTCGTCCACGCGCACAGCGTGTTCTCGCACTCGCCGCTGCACGTCATCGAGGAGTGCTTCGCCCACGTGGGGCGGGTGATGAAGCCGGCCGCCTGGTTCGACTTCACCTTCGACCGCACCGAGGGCAAGGAGCACCAGGTGCTGCGGGAGGACTTCTACTACCGCACCGAGACGCTGGTGGAGCTGGCCGCCGATTACGGGCTGCGGGCCACGTTCATGGACGACTGGGAGCGCGGCCCGCACAAGCAGTCGAAGATCCGCATCACCAAGGGTTAGCGGGCCGACTCCCAGAACTCCTGCAGCCTGGCCGCGCCGGTCGCCGGCTCCTGGAGCAGCCACCAGTGGCCGAGCCCCGGCAGCTCGGTCACAGTGGCGCCCGCCCGCGCCGCGCTCTCCTCCGCCACGCTCCGCGCCAGGAACGCATCGCCCTCGGGAACGATCACCAGCCCGGGCGCGGGGACGTCCGCGAACGCGGGCGACCATTCCTCACCCACCCGCACGGCCGACCGGTAGAGGGCCAGGATGCTGCCGGCCATGACCTGGTCGACGCCGGCCGCGATCTCCAGGGCGTGCTCGAACGGCACGCCGAAGCCCTCGAACCCCTTGGCCCGCTCCTCCAGGGGCGTGCCCAGCAGCTGCTCGAAGAACTCCTCGCCGGCCCCGGGCGTCTGCCAGAGCCTGGCCAGGTCGTGCCACTCGAAGGCGGGGTGGCCGAGCCCGGCGGCGTCCGTGGCCCACGTGCGGACGAGGTCGGGGCGGGTGCTGACCAGGCGCACCACCAGGCCGCCGCCCCAGTCGTGGCCGACCAGGTCGATCTCGTCGCCCGCCATCGCCTCCAGCTCGCCGGCCAGCCACGCCACGTACTCCTCCTTCGTGGCGGAGAACCCGTCCGGCCGGGGGCAGCCGAAGCCGGGCATCCGGAGCGCCCGCACGTCCTGGCGGCCCAGGGCCGCGCGGAGGGGGTCCCAGACGGCGGCGGTCTCAGGGACGCCGTGAACCAGCACAAGGGTCATGCCCCGAACGTACGCCGCGAATATCCGGCTGCATACGCTCTGAGCCCTCCTTTAGGGTGAGGGGAGTGAGAGACGTACGTGCGTTGCCCAAGGCCCACCTGCATGTTCACCTGGAGAGCACCGTCCGGCCCGCGACCGTGCGCGACCTGGGCGGGACGCCCGAGCGCAGCGAGCTGTTCGCGAGCTTCAGGGAGTTCGGCGACGAGCGGGCGCGGGTGCGCGACCTGCTGCGCACCCCCGAGCACTTCCGGCGGATCGCGGTGGAGTTCTGCGAGGACGAGGCCGCCCAGGGCACCCGCTACGTCGAGGTGACCTTCACCGCCGCCTCCCACGGGGAGCGGGTGGGGGACCCGGAGATGCCGCTGGAGGCGGTGCTCGAAGGGCTGGAGGAGGGCTCCTCCCGCTACGGGATCGCGTACAACGTGCTGCTCGACCACTCCAGGCGGCGGCCGGTGGAGCGGCTGTGGCGCACGTTCAAGCTGGCCGGCCGGCACGACCGGGTGATCGGCATGGGGCTGGCCGGCGACGAGAGCTACCCGCTGGCGCCGTTCGCGGAGGTGCTCGACGCGGCCAGGGACGCGGGGCTGCGCCTGGTGCACCACGCGGGCGAGGCGGCCGGGGCCGCCAGCATCCGCGAGGCGCTCTCCCTGGGGCACGCCGAGCGTCTCGGGCACGGCATCCGGGTGCTGGACGACGCCGAGCTGGTGGCCGAGGTGCGCGAGCGCGGGATCCCGCTGGAGGTCTGCCCCACGTCCAACGTCCTGCTCGGGTTCGTCCCCTCCCTGCCCGAGCACCCGCTGCCCCGGCTGAGGGAGGCCGGGCTGGCGGTCACGATCAACACCGACGGGGAGACGGCCCTGGCCGACGAGTACGCCCGGCTGCGGGACGTGTTCGGGTACGGCGACGCGGACCTGGCGGACCTGGCCCGGGCCTCGATCGACGCGTCGTTCGCGCCGGAGCCCGTCAAGGCGCGGCTGCGGGCGGAGGTGGACGCCTGGCTCGCCGCTGAGTGACCCACGGGCGTCCGCACGGTCGCATGAGAAGCTGTCGGCATGGACTTATCGAGGCCGGGCACGCCGTCCGTGGCTCAGCGGCTGCCCGAGCGGGTGGTCTTCGCCGGGGTGGTCGGCGCGATCCTGCCGTTCCTCCACTTCGGATGGGCGCTGCTCGGTTCCGCGCTGGCGGACACCTCCCAATGCGGGCACTTCGGGTGCCTCCTGGCGGCAGCGCGGCCTGAGTGTGGCGCTGTTCCTCTTGTTCTGCGGCGCCCTCGCCTTCGCCGGTTAGTCCACCCGGCCGTTGCCGGGGCGTACGCGGTGGAGCTCCAGGCCGATGTCCACCACCTCGGCCCGTTCGAGGCCGGCCACCTCGTCGAGCGGCACCCACGCGGCCCGGTCCGTGCTGCCGCCGACCTCGTGGCGCAGGGTGCCGCCGGGGAGCGTCCAGTGGCGCTCGCCGGAGGGGCCGACCCAGCGCGCGAGGAGGATCCGGCCGTCGTCGACGCAGATCGCGTACGCGGCCACGCGCGGCTCCCTGGCGATGATCACGAGGCGGGAGCGGCGGTGCTGCTGCGGACGACGAGGCTGGTGGCGAGCTCTATGCGCGTCCCGACCGGCCCCCTCGGATGAGTCAGCTCCTCCGAGATGAGGCGGACCGCCTCGTTGGCCATGTCGTCGAGCGGCTGGCGGACCGTGGTGAGCGGCGGCGACATCATCTCGCACCACGTGGAGTCGTCGAAGCCGACCACGGACAGCTGGCCCGGCACCCGGATCCCGCGCTCGGTGGCGGCCTGGTAGACACCGGCCGCCTGCATGTCGGAGCCGGCGAAGATGGCGGTGGGCCGGTCGGGGCGGTCGAGGAGCTCGGCCCCGAACTCTCTGCCGCCGGAGATCAGGAAGTCGCCGTAACGGGTCAGCCCGGGGTCGGGGTCGATCCCGAACGTACGGTGCGCTGCCAGATAACCCTCGTACCGGTCGAGCGTGCACTGCGTGTCGAGCGGCCCGCCGATGAAGCCGATCCTGGTGTGCCCCAGCTCCAGCAGGTGGGTCGTGGCCATGACGCCGCCCGACCAGTTGGTGGCGCCGACGGTGGAGATGCGCGGATCGCGCTTGCCCACCGGGTCGAGCAGCACCAGGGGCACGTGCAGGAGCTCCTCGATGGCCGAGATCTCCTCCTGGTTGGCCCGCGACAGCACCAGCACGATGCCGTCGGTGCTGCGCTTGCGCACGATCCCGATCCAGCGCCGCAGGTCGAAGTCGGCCCGCGCGGACGAGGTCACCACGAGCGAGAACCCCCACCGCGCGGCCGCCTGCTCCGCGCCCCTGATGAGCACCTGGGCCCACGGGGAGCCGAGCCCGTCTATGAGCAGGTCGACGAGACCGGCCCGGGGAGTGCTCGGCGGGCGCGGGGCCTCGTATCCGAAGGCCCTGACCGCTTCCAGCACCTTGTCCCTGGTGGCGGTGGAGACGTGCTTCTTCCCGCTCAGGACCTTGGAGACCGTCGGCACGGACACTCCGGCAGCGGCGGCGACGTCCGCCAGCGTTGCTCGAGCCACAGGACCTCCGAGTTGCAACTTTCGGAAAAACCTCAAACCCACAGGTTGCCCGCTGACCTGGAGCAGACTGCTACCCGATCGGCGCTGTTGACATCGCTGCGGGCCCGAGCCTACCGTAACCATTCGGCAATGTCACGGTAATCTTTCGGAAAGTGTGCCAGAAACTTTCCGACTGGCGAGGGGCGTATGAACCGGGTCGTCGAGCGCGGGCGCGCGGCCGCCGGGATCGCGTCGAGGATCCTCCCATCCCTACAGGAGCAGTGAAATGTCTCGCTTGGATGCTTTCAGGAACCGCATCGGGGGCTTCGCCTACGGCGGCGACTACAACCCGGAGCAATGGGACCCCGCCGTCTGGCGGGAGGACGTCCGGCTCATGCGTGAGGCCGGCGTCAACATCGTCTCCCTCGGCGTCTTCGCGTGGGCGTCCCTGGAGCCGGAGCCGGGCAAGTACGAGTTCGGCTGGCTGGACGAGATCATGGACCTCCTCCACGAGAACGGCATCAGCGTCAACCTGGCCACCCCGACGGCGGCCCCGCCCGTCTGGCTCACCCACCTGCACCCCGAGGTGTTCCCGGTGATGGCCGACGGCGAGCGGTTCGGGTTCGGCAACCGGCTGCACTACGACCCGTCGTCACCCATCTACCGTGAGTACGCGGCGAACATCACCACCAAGCTCGCCGAGCGCTACTCCTTCCACCCGGCGCTGGCGATGTGGCACATCTCCAACGAGTACGGGCCCACGGCGTACAACGAGGCCGCCTCGGCCAACTTCCGCCGCTGGCTGCAGCGCCGCTACGGCGACCTGGAGACCCTGAACGAGGCGTGGTACACCCGCTTCTGGAGCCAGCACTACACCGACTGGGACCAGGTCGAGGTGCCGCACATCCCGCGCACCTGGATGAACCCCGCCCGCCGGCTCGACTTCAAGCGCTTCACCTCCGACGCCCTCCTCGAGTGCTACATCGCCGAACGGGACATCGTCCGCTCCTTCCGCGACGACATCCCGGTCCTGACGAACTTCATGCGCTTCTTCAAGCACGCCGACTACTGGAAGTGGGCGCCCGAGGAGGACGCGGTAGCGCTCGACATCTACCCCAACCCCGCGGACGCCGACTCGCACGTGTCGGCGGCCTTCCAGTACGACCTGTTCCGCTCGCTCAAGGGCGGTCAGCCGTGGCTGCTCATGGAGCAGGCGGCCAGCGCGGTCAGCCAGTGGCAGCTCAACATCGTCAAGGAGCCCGGCCGGATGCGGCTCGGCTCGCTGCAGGCGGTGTCGCGGGCGGCGGACTCGGTGATGTTCTTCCAGTGGCGGGCCGGCCGCGGCGGGCAGGAGCGCTTCCACTCGGCGATGCTGCCGCACTCCGGGCCGGACTCGCGCACGTTCAGGGAGATCGTGGACCTGGGACGGGAGATGAAGCTGCTCGCTCCCGTGGCGGGGACGACCTCGCGGGCCGAGATCGCGATCCTGTTCGACTGGGACGGCTGGTGGGGGCTGGAGGAGACCGCGGGGCTGCCGCGCCAGGACCTCAGCTACCCGGACACGGTCATGCGGCACTACACGCCGCTGTGGTCGAACAACCACCCGGTGGACGTCGTGTCCGCGTCGTCGGCGCTGGAGGGGTACAAGGTGCTGGTGGTGCCGAACGCGTACCTGATCGGCGACGAGGGCGTGCGGCGGATCACCGAGTTCGCCGAGAACGGCGGGACGGTCGTCATGTCGTTCTTCTCCGGCGTGGTCGACGAGTGCAACCGGGTGCGGCCCGACGGCTACCCGGGCGCGTTCCGGCAGCTCATCGGGGCCAAGGTGGACGAGTACTGGCCGGCGCGGCCGCACGAGGTCTTCTCCGTGGAGTTCCCCGACGGGCGGCGGGCGACCTCGACGTGGTGGCGCGACGACCTGCACCTGGAGACCGGCACGGCCCTGGCCACCTACGGTGACGGGCTGCTGGCCGGCCGGGCCGCCGTGGTGGAGAACCGCTTCGGCGCGGGGCGCGTGGTGTACTTCGCGACCCTCCTGGAGCAGTCCGCCTTCGACGCCGAACTGCTCGCGGCCGTGGCGGCGGCGGGTGTCCGGTCGCCGTTCCCGCAGGCGCCCGCCCACGTGGAGTGCGCCGTGCGGGGGGACGAGGAGCACGAGTACGTGTTCCTGCTCAACCACAGCGGCGAGCTGGGCGCGGCCGTCCCGTTCGAGGGGGAGGGGACCGACCTGCTCACCGGGCAGGCGGTGTCGGGTCCGGTCGAGCTGGCCCCGCTGGGGGCGGCGGTGATCCGGCGCGCCCGCTCGTAATCCCGACGTATGCCCCGGCGGTCCCCTGCCCGCCGGGGCTTTTGACTTAAGCCTTTACCCCGAACGTAGATCTATATCCGTTTCATGGGGTTATGTTTGCCTTTGTCCGTTTCAATGGGTAGCTTGGTAGTCGTTACCGGCGAGTGACCTGGGCCTTACCAACGTGGAAGGCACCACTCGACCGGACTCCCTCTGGTTGGATTCACGCTCCACGTGCCGCTCTTACGGCATCATGCCCGGCTACGTGAGTGAAGAGCGTATTGCCCTGTCGCCTCACAAAGGACTGCGCCTACCTATGTCTGCTCGCCTGCACTCTATCGCCATGCTCACCGCCTCCGTGCTGACCGCCATGGCCGTCGGCTCGCCCGCGGCGCACGCTGACGCCGAGGCCGGCAGCACGATCACCCAGACGGCCGTGCTCCAGGGCTCGACCACCGCGTCCTACTTCTGGGACGACTCCTCCGGCCGCGCGGGTGACACCGGTCTGCCCGCCGCCGGCAAGCCCATGCAGAAGGGTCTGGCCGCCAGCCCGAGCTGGCCGCTCATGACCGAGGGCTACGTCATCTACAAGGGCAAGAAGCTCCCGTTCTTCGTCGGTGACCGCGGTCCCGGCAACCCCTCCAACAGCGGTGTGATGCTCGACCTCGACGCCAAGACGTTCGCCGAGCTGACCGGCGGCACGTTCAACCCCGACACCCTGGCCGTGGACGGCGTCGCCGGCGCGGGCCACATCAAGATCGACTACGTCGTGACCAAGTGGGGCGGCGGCGTCGGCAAGAAGAACTTCCCGGTCGCCTACTCCACCGGCGCCTGGGCCGAGAAGGACGCCAGCCCGGTCGTCCGGCCGGTCTCGGTGAAGCTCCCCGCGAACTGAGCCAGCCTTCCCCCAAAGGGCGCCCCTGACCAGGGGTGCCCTTTTCGCGTGCCGGTATCGTTTGCGGACGATCTACCGCACGTCGAAGGGACCAGATGAGCTCCCGGCCGCTTTACCGCGACCCCATGCACGACGGCGCCACCGACCCCACCCTGATCTGGAACCGGGCCGAGCGCGCCTGGTGGCTCGTCTACACCAGCCGCCGCGCGAGCGCCCCTGACCGGGGGGACGTGAGCTGGGTGCACGGCACCGACCTCGGCGTCGCGTCGTCGGCGGACGGCGGCGCGACCTGGCTCTACCGGGGGACGATCGAGGGTCTCGACACCGAATGGGGGCGGCACACGTACTGGGCGCCGGAGATCGTCGACGACGGCGAGACGTACCACATGTACGTCAGCGTCATCCGCGGCGTCCCCGAGGCGTGGCCGGGGCACGAGCGCCACATCCGCCACTACACCAGCCCCGACCTCGTACGGTGGACGTTCCGGTCCACCCTCGGCCTGTCCTCCCCGTACGTGATCGACGCCTGCGTGGCCGCGCTGCCCGGCGGCGGCCACCGGCTCTGGTACAAGGACGAGGCCGACGGCTCGCACACCTGGGCCGCCGACAGCTCCGACCTGCACCATTGGCAGGTCCGCGGACCCGCCGTGACGATCTCCGCGCACGAGGGGGCCAACGTGTTCACGCTCGGGGGCCGCCACTGGATGATCGTCGACGAGTGGCACGGCCAGCGCGTGCTGGTCTCGGACGACCTCGACGTCTGGGAGCCGCGGGGCCTCATCCTCGACCAGCCGGGCACGCGCCCGGACGACGACGGGTTCGGCCACCACGCGGACGTCGTGGTGACGGGGGAGGAGGAGGCGGTGATCTTCTACTTCACCCACCCGGGCGGTGGCCGCCGCTCGTCGGTCCAGGCCGCCCGGCTGCGGGTGCGGGACGGCGAGCTGACCTGCGACCGCGACGAGCCCCTCACCGGCCCCCTCCTGCCCGTCGAGGGCCCCTGACCTGGCCTCACCCGCGGCGCTCCCACCGGTACGACCAGAAGAGCCCCAGCACGGCGACCGCGCACAACGCGACGGTGAGGAGCTTCGAGAGCGCTATGGCGGCCAGGCACAGCGCTCCCATCGAGGTGCCGGCCGCTATGCCGGATCTGCGGTTCGGGGCCTCAGGGTCACGCTCGGGGCGTGGCGGCGGGGGGAGCGGCTCCCACAGCTGGCCGCAGCCGGAGCACCGCCATGGCCCGCCGTGGACGCCCGGAGGAACGCACCGGTGCGTGGCCACCTTGCTCACGGACGTCTCCCGCGGCGGTGCTCGCGGGCGAAGTCGATGGCGGCCGCCGTGTCCGCGTCCAAGGTCATGAGGGAAAGGCTCGGTCATGGCGGCCGGCCGGCGCAAGATCTCTCCGCCCGTTCGACCGCCGTTTCACGCGGCGGCCGCCGGCCGAGCGATCAGCGGAGCGTGACGAGGATCCCGTCGTCGTCGCTGAACAGATCGGCGCCGGGACGGAAGGTGGCGCCGCCGAAGGTGACGGGGACGTCGCGCTCGCCGCCGCCCACCTTGGCGCTCTTGCGGGGGTTGGAGCCGAGGGCCTTGACGCCCAGGTCGAGCTCGCGCAGGGCGGCGACGTCGCGTACGGCGCCGTTGATGACGACGCCGGCCCAGCCGTTGGCGACCGCCATGCCGGCGATGACGTCGCCCATGACGGCGGTGTGCAGGGAGCCCCCGCCGTCCACCACCAGGACCCGGCCCTCGCCGGGCTCGGACAGGACGGACTTGAGCAGGACGTTGTCCTCGTGGCACCGGACGGTGACGACGGGGCCGCTGAAGGCGCGCCGGCCGCCGTACTGGCGCAGCTGCAGGTCGCAGGAGTCGAGCTGGTCGCCGCGCTCGTCGTACAGGTCTGCGGTGACAACGGTCATGGTGGAGCCTTCCTAGGGATCGACGGGAAGCCGCCGGGCGGCCACGCCGGCCCAGCCGAGGCTGAGCGCGGTGACGAGGAGCACGCCGCCGGCCCCGAGCCCGGCGGCCACGACCCCGGCCGCGCCGGGGATGATCAGCTGGCCGGTACGGTTGCCGACCAGGCGCAGGGACATGGCCCGGCCGCGCATCCCGGCGGGGGCGGACTCGGCCAGCCACGACATGGTCAGCGGCTGTCCCACCCCCAGCCCGAACCCCGCGACCAGCAGCAGCGCGGCCAGCGCCCACAGCGGCATGGACATGGGCGTGAGCAGCATGGCGACCGCCGCCGCGAGGGTGCTGCCGACCAGCAGCCTGCGCCGTCCGACCAGGCGGGCGAGGTGGCCGAGGAAGAAGCGCGAGGCCATGGAGGCGACGCCGCGTACGGTCAGCAGCAGGCCCACGGCGCTCGCGGTCAGCCCGTGCTCGGTGCCGAGCGCGGGCAGGTACGCCAGCGTGATGTCGACCGCGGACAGCACCACGCAGCTGGTCACCAGGGCGTGCGCGAGGCCGGGCAGGCGCAGCAGCGAGCGCAGGTCCCCGCTCTCGGCCCGGGTCCGCGCGGCCGCGCCGCTCCGCGGGAGCAGCGCGGAGAGCGCGAGGAGGAGCACGCCGAGGCCGCAGGACCAGGCGAAGATGCGGCCGGTGTCGGGGATGGAGCCGTCGCCGCCGAGCAGGCTGATCATGAGCGGGCCGGCGGCCTGGCCGAGGGACGCGGCGAAGGTGTAGTGGCCGAAGGCGGTGTCGTGGCGGCCGTGCTCGGTGGTGTTGGCGACCAGGGCCTGCTGGGCGATGACGCTGCCCAGGTGGCCGGTGCCTAGCAGGACCCCGGCCGCGACCAGGCCCGGGACGGTGTGGCCGAACGCGGTGAACGCGACGGCGGAGGCGGTGAGCAGGAGCGCGCCCGCCACGGCCATGCGGCGCTCGCCGTACCGGTCGGCGGCGTGGCCGGCGGGCAGGGCCAGCAGCAGTGGCGCGATGGCGAAGCTGGCGCCGAGCAGGCCGAGCCAGGCCGTGGGCACGTCGAGCTCGATCGCGCGGTACGACATGGTGGGCCGCAGCACGAAGGTGATCACCTGGGTGCCGGTGGAGTGGGCGAGCAGGACCGCGTGCCGATGCCAGGCGTCAGGCATCTACCTCGTCCTGGCCCACGGGGTTCTGGTGCTTGCGCAGCCGCCAGGCGGCCTGGGCGCCGAGGCTGGTGTCGATGTGCTCGCGCATCACGCCGGCGGCC
The DNA here is from genome assembly GCF_040680035.1 of Nonomuraea sp. NPDC052116. Taxonomy (NCBI): domain Bacteria; kingdom Bacillati; phylum Actinomycetota; class Actinomycetes; order Streptosporangiales; family Streptosporangiaceae; genus Nonomuraea; species Nonomuraea sp. NPDC052116. Next base: position 49,879 of record NZ_JBFAWA010000024.1, read on the forward strand.
GACTCCGCGTCGCCCGCGATCACGTACTCCAGCAGGGCCTCGTGCTCGGCGGCCTTGCGGTCGCGGGCGGCCTGGCCGCGTTCGACCTCAAGGGCGAGGCGGCGATAGCGGTCGGCCTTGTCCCACAGGCTGTCGAGGGTCTGGATGAGCAGGTCGTTGTGGGAGGCGGAGTAGAGGGCGGAGTGGAACCTGCGGTGCGCGACGAGCTGCTCGTAGGCGGGGTTGCCGGGCAGGGGTTCGAGGCCCTCGTGCGCGGCGCGCATGGCGGCGATGTCGGCCTTGGTACGGCGTTCGGCGGCCAGCGCGACCGCGAGGGGGTCGAGAGAGCGGCGCAGCTCCAGCAGGTCGCGGGCCTCCTCGGCGGCCAAGGGAGCCACGCGCGCGTCGCGGTGGGCGTCCAGCTCGACCAGCCCCTCGCTCTTGAGCCGGCGCAGCGCCTCGCGCAGGGGAGTGGTGCTGATGCCGATGTCGCGGGCCAGCTGCGCCTGGGCGATGACGGAACCGGGGGCCAGCCGGCCGGACAGGATCAGCTCCTTGACCCGCAGGTAGGCGTAATCCGCCTTCGTCGTGTAGAGCTCGGCCGCTGATTCGCCCATTGCCGTCCCGTCTCGTGGCTGACGGTTATAACCTACACCGTCAGCCAATCTTGTCGATGAATGCCCCCTTGGATGCTCCGATGGTGAGCGTTATAGGTTATGCGATCAGTAGGTGCAGCCGAAGAACAGGGTGGGGTTGCAGCCGGGCAGGGTGCAGATGATGAACGTGGTCCCCAGCGTCGGCATCTCCTGGGTGCCGCCGTGCTCGGGGATCATGATCTCGCCCGCGGGATGGGGCACGCCGGCGTCGCGGTGGTAGGGGTCTTTCCAGGATCGGGTGAGGTCGTCGTCGCTCATGAGAGCACGATGCGCCGGGCGGCGACGCTCGCGGCATCCGTCATGTTCCGGAAGCGGAAACATCGGGGAAACCACGTAATCCTTGGACGGAACGGCTGAGTGGGATAGAGATGGGGGTGGGATCGACGATCTTCCTGGCGGGGAGGTTATGACGTGCTGGTGACCCGGCGCCCGTTGACGGGTCGTTCCGCCGAGCTCGATCACCTGGCGCGGCTGCTGGACAAGCCGCACGGGACGACGTTCGTGCTGATGACAGGGGACCCGGGGATCGGCAAGAGCCGGTTGCTGACGGCGGTCGCCGAGCTGGCGCGGGAGCGGGGGCTGCCGGCGATGGCGGGGCGGGCCACCGAGTTCGAGCGCAGCGCGCCGTTCGGGATCCTGTTCGACGCCCTGGCCGATGGCGATCGCCACCTCCAGCTGGCCGCCGACCTGGAGCAGATCCGCGCGCTGCTGTCCGCCGAGGCCGGCGCGGACGCCGGGGGAGTGGCCCGCGGGCTGGCGGCGCTGAACCGGCACCGGTTGTTCCGGGCGTCGCACCGCCTCGTGGAGCGCATCTCGGAGCGGGACGGCCTGGTCGTGCTGCTGGACGACGTGCAGTGGGCCGACGACGCCTCCATCGAGGCCCTCGACTACTTCATCCGGCATCCGCCGGACCGGCGCGTGATCGTCCTGCTCGCGGCGCGCACCGGCGGGCTGCCGGCCGGGCTGACGCGCGCGCTGGCCGCGGCCACCGTGGTGGCGCTGCCCCTCGGCCCGCTGTCGGCGGGCGACGCGGACGCGCTGTTGGGTGAGGAGATGTCCGCGCCCCGCCGGCGCCGCCTGTACGAGCGCAGCGGCGGCAACCCGCTGTTCCTGGAGATCCTGGCCGCGCTGCCGGACGGCGACGACCCCGCCGAGGCCGCGAGCCCCGTCGCGGTGAACGCCCTGGACCGGCTGATCGCCGCCGAGCTGTCGGGCCTCGACCAGGTGCAGGGGCTGGTGGCGCGGGCCGCGGCGGTGGTGGGCGACGAGCTGGACGCGACGCTGGTGGCGGCGGTGTCGGAGCTGGACCTGGCCACGGTGGTGCCCGCCCTGGACGACCTCGTACAACGGAACGTCCTGTCCTCCGGCCCGCGGACCCTGGGCTTCCGGCATCCGCTGGTGCGGGCGGCGGCGTACCGGATGGCGGGGCCCGCGTGGCGGATGGCGGCGCACCGGCGCGCGGCCGAGTACCTGCGCGCGCACGGCGCGCCGGCCGTGCGGTGCGCGGTGCACATGGAGCACGCGATCGTGATCGGCGACGTGGACGGGGCCGAGCTGCTGGCCGAGGGGGCGAACGCGGTGGCCGCGACCGCCCCGGCGACGGCGGCGCGCTGGTTCCGCGCCGCTCTTCGGGCCCTGCCGGACGACGTGCCCAGTGGGCGGCGTGCCGGCCTGCTGCTGTCACTGGCGGCGGCGCTGGGCGTGTCCGGGCAGCTGGCGGAGAGCCGTACGCTGCTGCGCGAGGTCATACAGACGGGCGGCGACCACCGCGACCAGGCGGTGGAGCTGATGTCCATGATGGAGCGCTCGCTGGGCCGCTTCGAGGAGGCCCGGGCGATCCTGACCGCCGAGCTGGGTCACCTGGACCAGGCTCCGGGTGGCGACTCCGGCGGGCGGTGCGCGCTGCTGGTGGAGCTGGCGGCCAACGACCTGCTGGACGGGCGCTGGGACGAGGGCCGGGAGAACGCCTCGCTCGCGCTCGGGCTGGCAGGACCGCGTACCCGGCGAGGGTTGCCGGCCACGGCCGTGACGCTGCTGGCGGTCGCGGCGCTCTACCGGTGCGACTTCTGGGCGGCGTACCGGTATCTCGACCGGGCGGACGCGCTGGTGAACGGGCTGACCGACCGCGAGCTGTGCGACGACCTCGGGCTCGTGGCCGCGCTGGCGTGGGGCGAGTTCCTGGCCGACCGCAACGCCGACGCGCTGCGGCACCTGGCCCGCGGGTTGCGGGTGGCCCGTGACCACGGGCGCAGCCACGTGGTGCCGCTGCTGTACGCCGCCCGCGCCACCGTCCACGCCCGGCTGGGGGACGTCGACCGGGCGCTGGGCGACGCCGAGGAGGCCGAGGAGATCGCGCGGCATCTGGGTAGCGCGGAGATGCTGGCGTTCGTCCACGTCACGAAGTCGCGCCCGCTGCTCTGGCTGAACGGTCCGGACGCGGCGATGCCGCTGATCGAGCCGGCGCGGCGGGGGCAGGTGCTGCGCTCGGCCTGGTGGCGGACCATCTCGGACCAGGCGGTGTCGGAGGTGCTGTTCTCGGTCGGTGAGACGGAGGCGTGCGGGCGGCTGCTGGCGGCGCGGGTGCCCGCCGACCCGGCCGGTCTCGGCCCGGGCGTGGTCGGCAGTTACGCGCTGCGTTCGGAGGTGGAGGTCACCCGGGGCGATCTGACGGTGGGCAGGGAGTGGTACGAGCGCGCCGCCCGCGTCGTGGAGCTCGGCGCCCCTCCCGTGCAGGCGGGTTTCCTGGCGCGGGCCCGTGCCGTCCTCGCGCTCGCGCAGGGCCGGCAGGACGAGGCGGAGGAGGCGGCGCGCGAGGCCGTGGACCGGTTCGCGGCTGCCGGGCTGCCCATCGGGGAGGCGCTCGGCCGGATGCTGCTGGCCGGTGTGCTGCGCCGCGACGACGACTCGCGGGCCGCCAAGCAGCAGCTCGGGCAGGCGAAGGAGCTGTTCCTGTCGTGCGGCGCGCCGTGGCTGGCGGCCCAGGTGGGCGTCGAGCAGCGCCGGATGGCCGCCGGCCTGGCCCACCGGCCCGGCGCCGGGAGCTCGTTGTCGGAGCGGGAGCGGGAGATCGCCGAGCTGGTCGCGTACGGCATGACGAACCGGGAGATCGGCGAGCGCCTGTTCCTCAGCCCCAGGACGGTGGAGACGCATCTGGCCAGCGTGTTCAGGAAGCTCGGGGTGAAGACCCGGGCCGCCCTGGCGCACCGGCTCGCCGAGTGACCGGCCGCGGGTGCGCGGCCGGTCACCGGTCTGTCAGACGTAGATATAGGGCGTGCAGATCCAGGGGTACAGCGCGCTGAACGCGCAGCGCACCTCGGAGGTGTAGCCGCCGCAGCAGCCGATGGTGGCCAGGTGCTGGGTGCCGTTCGCCGGCTCCTGCTCCACGCCGCCCGCCAGCCGCGCCGTCTCCAGGTCGAGGTCGCCGGCGGGATGCGGCAGGCCGGCCCCGTAGGCCGCCCGGTTGATGGGGTCCTTCCAGGAACGGATGAGGTCGTCGTTCGTCATGGTGTGTTCTCCTTTGCTCGTGGTCAGCAGCAGCCGAGGCTGGAGTAGCGGCAGGTCCCGACCCACATGGTGCGGTCGCAGGTCTGCCAGCAGCTGAAGAAGTCGGTGTAGTCGCCGAAGTCGGGCACGGGCTTCTCGCCGCCGCTCAGGGCGCCCAGGTTGATCTCACCCGCGGGGTGGGCTTCGTCGCGCCCGCGGAGCTCGGGGGTTTTCCAGGATCTGATCTGGTCGTCGGCCGACATTTCTGTCTCCTTTCATGAAGATGGGTGATTTCAGGCGCTCAGCGGATCGGGCACCGGCGGAGCGCCGAACAGGTCGCGGTAGGGTCCTGGGCTGCTCACCAGCCTTTCGTGGGTTCCGCGGCCGACGATGCGGCCCTGATCGATGACGAGGACTTCGTGGGCGTCGCGGATCGCGCTCAGCCGGTGCGAGACGACGATCCGGGTGACCCGCAGCTCCGACAGGGCGGCGTCGACCCGGCGTTCGGTCTGGGGGTCGAGGTGGCTGGTGGCCTCGTCGAGGATGAGCAGGCGCGGCCGGTGCACGATGGCCCTGGCGAGCGCGACCCGCTGCCGCTGCCCGGCCGAGAGCGCGGCGCCGCCCTCGCCGACGTTGGTGTCGTAGCCCATGGGCAGACGTTCGACGTCGTGGTGCAGCCCCGCGACGAGCGCGGCGGTCACCACGTCGTCGTCCGTGGCGTCCGGGCTGCCGAGCGTGATGTTGTCGCGGATCGAGCCGTTGAACAGCGACAGCTCCTGCAGCACCGCGCCGCATTCGCGCCGCAGCGCCGCCACGTCCAGCTCCTGGACGGGTACGCCGTCGTGCCGGATCTCGCCCGTCTCCGGACGCAGCAGCCCGAGCACCAGCAGGGCGAGCGTGCTCTTGCCCGACCCGGTACGCCCGACGACGCCGAGCTTCGCCCCCGCGGGCACCTCGAACGACATCTCCCGCAGCACGGGCGGCGAGTCGGGCGCGTACCGGAAGGCGACGCCCTCGGCCCGGATCGCGACCGGCCGCCCGGCGGGCAGCACGCGGGCGCCGTTCGGCTCGGGGGCGGCGTCGAGCACGTCATAGATGCGCTCGAACTGGCCGCGCAGCATGGAGTACAGCTGCACCGCCCCCACGAACGCCTGCAACGGCGCCAGCACCGACATCGCCAGGGCGTTCACCGCCAGCATGGTGCCCAGCGACATGCGCCCGCCGAGCACCAGCCACGCGCCGCACCACAGCAGCGCGAGCGGCGCGAACACGGCCACCGCTCCCTGCACCGCCTCGAACCAGGAGCTGGCGCGCCCCCGCCGCAGCATGGCCGTCTGGTACGTCCCGAACAGCTCCCGCCAGCGCGCCTGTGCCCGCGACTCCACGCCGTTGGCCTTGAGCGGCAGCATCGCCTGCAACGTCTCGACGAGATACCCCTGCTCGCCCGCACGGGCGCCCAGCTCGGCCTGGGACAGGGTCCGCAGCCGCCGGTACGAGGCCACCATCAGCCCCGCCTGCCCGACCGCCAGCACGCCGACCATGAGCGCGTACCAGGGGACGAGGAGGACGAGCGCGATCCCGTATGCGGACAGCAGGACCATGTCGAGCGCGAGCGTGACGCTCTGCTGCGTGACCGCCTCCCTGGTGGTGGCGATGCTGCCGACGCGCAGGAGCAGGTCGCCCCGGCTGCGCTGGAGGAAGAACCCGATCGGCAGCCGCAGCAGGTGGCCGACGAAACGGCCGGTCAGCCGCTCGTCGGCGCGGGCCCGGAGGGCGAGCAGGAGGCGGGCGCGCAGGAAGGTGAGCGTGCCGTGCAACGCCGCCGTGCCGAACACCGCCCAGCCGAGCACCGGCAGCAGGTCGCCGCGCTCGGCCGGGACCAGCTCGTCCACCACGGACTTGGTGGCGAGCGGCAGCGCCAGCGCCAGCAGCTGGATGGCCGCCGCCAGCGCCAGCACCCCGGCCAGGCGACGCCGGCCGCCCGGCACCGCCGCGAAGTCGCGCAAATAGCGGACCGGCGTCGACCGCCACGGCGACGCGCGCCTCCTGACGAACCCGGGACCGGGGGCGCACTCGATCACCACGCCGCCGTACCGCCGCGCGAACTCCTCCCGCGGCATGGTCCGGCGGCCGTTGCCCGGATCGACGATCCGCACGCCGCCCCTGCCCAGCCCCTCGACGACGACGAAGTGGTGGGCGGAGAAGTAGGCGATGAACGGCGCCCGCGGCGGCTCGCCGAGCGGATCAGTCACGCGTTCCGCCGTGGCGGTCAGCCCGTACTCGCGGGCCGCCGCGACCAGCCGGGCGACGGACACGCCGTCTCTGCCCGGGCCCAGCAGGTCACGGCACTCGGCGACCGAGGCGTGCCTGCCGTGGTGGCTCAGCAGCATGGCCAGGACGGCGGCCCCGCACTCGCTCGTGGTCAGTTGCAGGCGGACGGGGACGCGGCGCCGCATCACGGCAGCCCCTTTCTTTGGCGGGTACGTGGCGCTTCAGGCGGCCGGCGGGGCCAGGACCAGGACGGACGGAACGTCGGCGGGGGCGGCCAGCCGCAGGAGACCGTGCCCGATCCCCGCCAGACCGGACATCAGACCCGGCGTCGTCACGCCGCCCGGGGTGCCGCAGAGCGGGCCGTCGGCGAGCTGGGCGAGCAGGACGCCGGCCCGCAGGCGCAGGGTGTCCGTCAGGTCGTGCCTGCCCGCGGCGACGGCCTGGGTGAGGAGCTCCAGGTTCCCGGCCTCGCCGTGGCACAGGCTGTGGCCGACGATGCCGGGCGGGCTGCTCAGGTACGAGCGCAGCGCCAGGTCCAGGTCGGCGGCGAGATCACCGGCCGCTTCGGCGCTCAGGCCAGGACGGCGGTGAAGGAGGTCGGCGCGGGCCAGGCCGATGCCGGGCGCGCCGTGGCACCACCCCTGCATGGACGGGGGCAGGCCGGAGGGGTTCGCCGAGGCGTCGGGCAGGTCCCGGAAGTCGGGCCAGTTGCCGATGCGGGCGTCGAAGCGGGAACGCTCATAGGCGAAGGCGGCCAGGCCGGTCTCCGCGTACCGTGCCTCGCCGGTCCGGTCGGCGAAGCGGAGCAGCGCCCAGCCGATCCCCGCCGTCCCGTGGGAGAACCCGGTCAAGGGCGCCGAGGCGGGGATGTGACCGTGCCACGCCACCCCGCCGTCCTGCGGCCGCGCCGTCTCGACGAGCCGGTCGGCGCAGGCGCGGGCCACGTCCAGCGCGTTCGGCAGCCCGGTTGCCTCGTGGACGGCGAGCATCGCGGCCAGGCAGCCGGCCGCGCCGCTCACGACGTCGAGTCCCTCGTCCGTGGCGGCGGCGCCGGTCGTCGCGGCGATCAGGGGTTCGACGTGGTCGAGCAGGCCGGGCGCGCCGAGGTCGCGGGCCAGGTGCGTCAGCGCGTACGCCAGCCCGACGGCGCTGTTGAACGGCCCGCACGGGAACGCCGTGACATTCCCTGCGATGCCGTCCACGAAGCCGGGGACCCAGGACAGGGCCCGCATGGCGAGGTCGGCGTGGCGGGTCTCGCCGGTGATCCTGGCGAGCTGGCCGAGGAAGAGGGCGACGCCGGGGGTGCCGCCGTACAGGTCGCTCTTCAGCGTGCCGACCGTCCAGCGGGTCTCGCCCACGAGCTCCATGCCGAGCCAGTTGGCGGCGGAGGCGTCGCGGTGGGCGCGTTCGGCGAGTTCGTCCCCGAGCGCGGTGGCCATGGCCACGAGCCGGTCGGCGAGCCCGTCCACCGGCGGGGTGGGGGCGGCGTGAGCCGCAGGGGCGGTGGGGGTCCAGACGCGGTCGCGGTCGCGGCGGCTGGCCAGGGAGGCGCGGATGATCCACTGCTGCTCGGCCAGATCCCGGGGGCCCATGGCGCGGATCTTGGCGGCGGCGTCCGAGGAGGGCACGCCCATGAGCGCGCCGGCCAGCGGCTCGTCCCGGCTGGTCCACAGGTCGGACGTGCCGGGGCGGCCGGCGAAGAGGGGGATGTCGCCGTTCCAGACGTCGGCGATCTCAGCGGGGACCAGCCGGCGGCGGACCGGGTCGTCGGCGCAGGCGGCCCACAGCGCGTCGAGCACGTGGTCGCGGTCCAGGGCGTCACGCATGACATCCGGGTGGGTCGACTCCAGCAGCAGGGTGCCGTACAGCTGAGTGGGCCGCATCACCACGCGGATCTCGTCCCCCTGGAAGGCCGCCAGGATGCCGCCGGGTGCGAGCAGCTCGTCGCGGTGGGCGGCGATGACCTCGTACGCGCCGGTGAAACCCGACAGGAAGTCCTCGACGTGGTCGGCCGGATCGGCGACGGCGTCACCGACGCCCGGGCGGTTGCTGCTGCCGGGGAAGGCCGCTCGCTCACGGATCAGCCGCATCTCGTCGGTCCCCGGGGCGGACCAGCCGGCCGATTCGAACGGCAGCGTGCTGCCCGCGTCCCCGCCCATGCCTCCCATGTCGAGGGCGCCGCCGTCCTTGCTCCACACGACGGCCGGCAGCAGCCCCACCCGGGCGACCGAGGTGTCCAATGCCCGTTCGGCCGGGTCGTCGTCGGTACGCCCGCGGGCGCCGCCCCTGGGGATCGCCGGGTGGAACAGCGCCTCCAGGTCGACCAGCACCGGCTGGTCCCCGGCGGCGATGAGGTTCTCGAAGTGGAAGTCCACGCCGTCGAGCGCGTACAGCAGGGCCAGCAGGGCGCCCTGCCGCCGGTAGAAGGCACGTACGCCGGCCTCGTCCGCGCAGGGCCCGTGCTCGGCGTACTCCACCCAGCCGTGGCCCGGCCGTTCCAGCACGGTCAGCACGCGCAGGCCGAGGCCGGGCATCCGGTCGTCGAGCCAGCCGAGCGCCCGGTTGAAGTGCGCGTGCACGGCCAGCGACCGCGGCTTGTAGACCACCCGCGCCCCGCTCTCGAACCGCAGCAGCCCGACCGACCGACCGCCCCGGTGCCCGTCGCCCACGCCCATGACCACCTCGGCCAGCGGCCCCGGCTCGGTCCCGCCGAACAGCTCCGCCACGATCGCGGACCGGTCGGCGGCCAGCCGCCGCAGCAGCTCCAGGTAGGTCTCCACGGCGTGGTCGGCGCATTGGGCCATCAGCCGGGCCAGCACGACGTACTCGGACAGCAGTCCCGCCAGCCCCTCCCGGCCGGCCAGCCGCGTCGTGAAGGACCGGAAACGCTCCTCGGCGCTGTCCCCGTGCAGCTCGCCGCGTACCCGGGCCACGTTCAGCTCCAGGACGAGCACGCGCGAGGCGAGCGGGACGAGCTTTCTGCCGAGCTGGTCCGCGAACCCGCGCCGCAGAGCCGCCGGCTTCCCGAGCCAGTCCGGCGCTCCGGACGCGATCCGGTCGACGGCGTCCCGGACGAACGGGGCGACGATCCGCGCGAACCCCGCGTCCCACGTGAACGCCGCCTCGTCGAGCTCCGGCGGCGCGACCTGGACGCCGCCGCCCAGGGAGGCCGCCGCGAGCGCGGATTCGACGGTGCCGGCCCAGGCGGGCCGGGGTGCGCGCGCCGCCAGCTCCTCGGGCGGCTCGGCCAGCAGCGCGAGCAGCATGTCCGCGTCGATGCCGAGGTCGGCGAGCCTGGCCTCGAACCGGCCGTCCTCGTCCATGCGGTGCGCGGCCCGCCAGCGCGCGAGCCGCCGCTCGGCCAGGCCGCTCTCGCGGGGAGCGGGCCGGGTGGTGAGCGCCAGCCGCTCGGCGAGCGTGAGCGCCCCGGCCCACCAGTACGGCGCCGGTTCCGTGTCCGTGTCTGTACGTTGTGCCGGCGTCGCGGCGATGTGTGACAAAGGTGGCATCCTCGCTGCTCGCGGGGACCACGCGCTTCGGCGGACCCCTGGCCGTTGGCTGTCAGCAGGATGAGACGGCACCCGGCCGCCGCGGCATCCGGTGAACGCCGTGAGCCGCCCGCCCCCGTCGCCCGCGGGATACGTGAAACCACTGAGGCGCCGGATTTACGGGTCCGCGGCCGTTCACCCGAGGGCCGATCTTGCCCACAATGGGCGCCGGAACCCACACGACCGAGGAGGACCGATGAACGACAACGGCAAGACCGGCATCCGGCGACTGCGGCGCATCGTCGTGGGCGCGGTGGCGCTGGCCGCCTGCGCCATGCTCGCGATCGCGGGACCCGCCGCGGCCGACAGCGATGGCGGCTTCGGCGGTTTCGGCGGCGGCAGCGGCGGCGGAGGCGGAGCCAGCGGCAGCTGGTGACCCGGCCCCGGCACCGGATCAGCCGGGCAGAGTGACCGGCTCGGCAGAGGTCTTCGCTGTTGCGAAGTCGGTGATGACCTTGGAGCATCTCCTTACCGACGCGTGCGACGTTCCGGGAGTGCCCTGTGGTCATCGATGATCTCTCCGAGCCGGAACTCGTCCTCTGGGAGGCGTTTCCCGTAGCCCGTCCGGTAGATCTTCCCGGCGTCCCCGTCCGGGCCGCGGTCATCGCGAAGCTGCTGCTCGGCGCCCAGGAACGCCTGCCGGGACAGACGCCCGGCCTGCGGCTGTCCGGAGCCCGGATCACCGGCCGGCTGGACCTGTCCGACGCCGAGGTGCAGCACCCTCTGATCCTGACCGGCTGCGAGTTCGAGGAGGCGCCCGTCCTCACCCGAGCCCACACCGGCCTGGTCGACCTCGCGGCTTCCCGGTTACCCGGACTGCGGTCCGCGGATGCCGTGATCGGTGGGGGCCTGCGCCTGGAAGGGTGCCTGATGGACGGCCCGATCCAGCTCGGCGGAGCGCATGTGTCCGGGACGATGGATCTCAGCGACACGGCGATCCGCGCGGATCCGGCCGTCCACGCCGACGGCCTGACCGTCAACCGGGATCTTCTGTGCGCGAACGCCGTCATCGACGGTGAGATGCGCCTCGCGGGCGCCAGGATCGGCGGGACGATGACGCTCGACGGCGCGCGGGTCGGTCGGCCGGGCGGCCGCGGCCTCACCGCCGAGGGGATCGTCGTCGACGGCGGGTTGTCGGGCCGGCACGGCTTCCTCTCGTACGGTGAGCTGAGCGTGCAGGATGCCCGGGTGGGACGCCGATGCGAGTTCGGCGGGGCCCGGCTGTCCAACCCCGGCGGCGTCGCCCTGAACGCGGAGAGGCTCACCGTCGAGGGCAGGCTGCTCTTCGATGAGGGCTTCGCCGCCGAAGGCGAAGTCCTCCTGCGCGGAGCCCAGGTGGCCGGGCAGCTCTTCTTCCGCCATGCGACTCTGGCCAATCCGGGCGGACGCGCGCTGAACGCACCGCTGATGGAGATCGGCGGCGGGCTGCGGGCCACACCCGGCTTCGTGGCGACCGGAGCGGTCTTCCTGGACTCGACGCAGGTCCGCGGATCGCTCAACGTCGACGGCGGGAGGATCTCCAACCCGGGCGGGACGGCGCTCTCACTGCGGCGGCTGGGGGTTACCGGCAGGCTCAGCTGCAGCGAGGGCTTCAGCGCCGAAGGCGAGATCGTGCTCATCACCGCCAAGGTCGAGGGCACCGTGGAGTTTCACGGCGCCACCCTCAGCAATCCCGGCGGGCGCGCTCTGTCCCTGTGGGAAGTGACCGCGGGCGGTGGCGTCGACTGCTGCGAGGGCTTCACGGCCACCGGAGCCCTCTCGATCAGGAACTCCCGGATCGCCTCCACGCTGTGCTTCGCCGAGACCACCCTCGACGGCGACCTTCACCTGCGTGGCGTCGAAGCCGCCTCGCTGAAGATCGGGCCGGAGACCCTGCTGCTGCGCACCGTCGACCTTCGCCACACCCGGGTCGGCCTGCTCGACGACGTTCCTGACCGGTGGCCCGCCCAACTCCTGATGAACGGCTTCACCTACGACAGCCTGGAGACACCCCTGCCCGTCCAGGAGCGCCTTGACTGGCTGGCCAAGGAGGCCTACCAGCCGCAGCCGTACGAGCAGCTGGCCGCCGTCTACCGCCGGCATGGTCACGACGAGGCCGCTCGGGACGTGCTGCTGGCCAAACAGCGCCGCCGCCGGACGGGGCAGCGGCCCGGGGCGCGGCTCTGGGGTTACCTGCAGGACTGGACCGTCGGGTACGGCTACCGCCCGTTCCGCGCCGCGCTCTGGCTCGCGGCCCTTCTCCTCATAGGCACGGTCGCTTTCGCCGTCCACCAGCCACCGGCCTTCAAACCCGGCGAGGCACCCCCCTTCAGCCCCTTCCTCTACACCCTGGACCTGCTCCTCCCGATCATCACCTTCGGACAGGAGAGCGCCTTCGGCCCGCGCGACCTGCAACAGTGGCTCGCCGCCGGGCTGATCGCCGCGGGGTGGATCCTCACGACGACCATCCTGGCAGGCCTCACCCGCGTACTCTCCCGCCAATAGCCATCGTCGGCTCCTGGAGCTCCGGACGATCTGGCATGACATCCGGCCTGACAGGGAGATGATCGTCCATGGCGGACTGGTGCTCCAGGCAGGTGATCGGCCGAGCTAGGGGTGCCTTGTTACATGGACGGGCCGCCGAGAAGGCGGAGATCGACCGGCTGCTCCAAGCCCTCCGGGAAGGCGGCAGCGGCGCGCTGGTCATCGCAGGCGAGGTGGGCATCGGCAAGTCGGCCCTCGCGGAAGACGCGGCCGAGCAGGCGCGTGGCATGGAGCTGCTGCGCGCCACCGGGGTCGAGTCCAGACGGAGTTGCCTTTCGCTGGGCGCACCTGGGCGCGTTCTGCGCCCCCACTCCGACGACCTCGCCCTTTGTCTTCACGACATGCGCACTGGTGGCCCGGTGGGAGGGTGCTGTGGACCAGTATGAGATCAGCGTGCAGCGGGTCGAGGCCTGACCCGTCACCTGCCGGCACCTGGCCTCAGAGGCCCCCGTCACCGTCGGCTGCGCTCCGGCGCCACCTTTGGTGACGGGAGGTGTGGCCACAGCACGCCCCGGCCGGCGCGCGAGATGGCGGTTCGGTTCACCCGCTTCAGGGTCGAGGCGCAGCGGGTTCGGGAGGATGCGACTGCTCGCGGGCGAGGAACGCGCCGAGGGTGGCGGCGGGCGACGACGGCCACGATCGCCGGCCAGGGGGTCTCGAACGACACCCGTACCGGTGCCTCCCCCGTGGTACGCACCGTTGGGGGCCACAGCAGCAACATCCCGGCGGCGCCTTCGCAGTCGCCGATGAGGACCAGGTGGAAGGTGGCTTGCTCGTGTAGCTGGGCCGGGTTCAACCCGTGCTGGTGGCCGTGGAAGTACCGGTACGGCTTCACCCGTCCGGCCTGGTGCACCTCGACCATGGCCCGCCGCAAGCTCTGAGCCCGACGGTCACCGAGCCTGACACCCCAGCCGAGGAGGTGTCAGGCTCTGGTAAATGACGCCTGGTACTCCAGCGACACTTCGCGATCTTGAGGCGTTGGGGTCGCACGGCAGCTGACCATCGACCCCGCCGAGCAGCAGGCCCTGACCGACCTCGCCGATGTCCGACCCACCCAACGCCTACCCGCGACGGATGCCCAGCGCTGATTCACCGCTGACCGGGGGAAGCATCCGGCACTAGGCTGACGCATCGGCCGCGCTCCGGCGCAGTTGCGCCGTGCCGCCCGCCGCAGCTGCACGGTCGCGGTGACTACGAGAGCCGGCGCCAAGACCACCTCGACGCCGGACAAGCGCTCAAGGACGGCGGCTCGAGTGCAGGCGTCTGCCGGGCAGGTAGACCGCTGCCGCAGAGCAGGCCGCGGCGACGAAAAGCACTGTCACGAACACCGGCCAGGTCGCGACCATCGCCAGGTTGTGTCCAAGTCCCACGATGACGGTGAGCTGGACCGCCGCAAGCAGTTCCGGCCGGTCATCGAGCGCCTGGGCGGCCATGAGCAGCAGCACCAGCAGGGCGGGCGTGTAAGCCGGAATCTGCGGGTAGTCCGAGCCGCTGTTCAGCAGGTAGACGCCGCACACGTCCGCGACGACCAGCAACGTGGCCGCCATGCCCAGGACCAGTGCCGGCCGCGCGCCGCCCGCTCGCCAGCGCAGAACCACCCGCGTCACAAAGAACCCGAGCAAGAGCACGACGGCCGAGAACACCACCCGCCAAGGGATCTCCTCCCCGGGATCGTCCATCATGTCGTGGGGGAACCGCTGGTTGATGATGATCATGACCAGTGCGAGCGCTCCGCCGAAGGCTCCTGCGGCTCTCCACCACCAGCGGCCGGGCTGGGCCATGGCCGTCTCCGTGAACGCGACCAGCAGGATCAGCAGGCCGGATACCATGGGGCCGACCAGTTCGGCTGCACTGAAAGCCGCGTAGACGTGGGCAGATACGCCCAAGTGCAGCGCGGCCAGGCCGGCGGACGCGCCGAGGCTCACGGTGCGCCATCGGCCCTCCGGCAGCAGGCCGACCCCGAATGCCGCGGCGATCAAGAGCCACAACCAGACGATGTAGTCAGGGACGACCGCACTGCTGAACATGGCGGAGAACGGGGGCGTGCGCTCCGGACCGAGCAACAGCAGCAGCCCTGACAACAGCGCCAATCCACGCGATGCCAGGAGCAGCCACACCCGCCCGCGCGGCGTGTCGGAATCCCTGTCCGGCGACGCGTCCACGTCCGCCGATGCGGCGTTCCTCGCACCAGGTTTCCCGGTCCAGGAGCCGGGAGCCCGCGCAGCCGCGCGAACCTGGTCGGCTTCCACGTCGCCGCCGGGCACCTGCTCGGCCTCCGGCACGGTGGGGAGCGGCGCCGCGCGGCCGACGTGCGCGACTGTCCCACGGCCGGCATCATCCGGCAGGTTCTCAGGCGGGACGGCGGGGTGGCCGAGGGCGCGTGACGCCGCTGCCGAGACGGATCGGCTGTCGTCGTGCGCGAGCTCTTCCAGGGCCAGCCGCGCCGCGAGCGCGAGCCCGGCGTGGCGGCTGTGTCGTAGCCGCTCCAACGCGCCGATCGTACCCTCCCGGATCTTGGCGATCGGGTGGTCGATGGCCTCCTGCAGTTCGGTCGGCAACGGCGCGGGTCGATCCACGGGACGGCCGCGCCGTGCGATGATCAAGTCGCCCTGTACGTCGAACGTCCACTTCCCGGGCGTCTGCTTGGGGGTGACGGCCCGTACCTTGTCGTAGACGAAGTCGTACAGCTCGTGTATGCCCACATAGCCGTCCTGGTCCTGGTCGGCCTCGCCGGTCTCGAGCCCTTCGACCAGCGCTCTGGTGAACACCGAAGGCGAGGTCGTCTCCTGAGCGTCGGCGAGGTCGGTCCCGTCGAAGGCGTACTCCAGGGCATTGGAGGCCGTGATGACCACCCGCCCGCGCCCGCCGAACTGCTCCTCGACGTGCACGTCCGTTCCCGCTCTCGGCAGCGCGCCCCGCGCGAAGGCGCCGGCGTAGCAGCAGTCGAGCAACAGGACGATGCGCCGGCTGCGGCTGCGGCCCATCCGCCGGTTGACGAACTCCGCCGACACCGCGGTGGCGCCGAGCCTGTTGAGCTTGGTGCTGGGCGTGGCGAAATACAGTTCGCCGTTGTCGTCCTTGACCCCGTGGCCGGAGAAGTGCAGCAACAGCAGGTCGTCGGGGTGACAGTCGGCGAAGAACTCCTCCACGGCTTCGTTGACGACGGTGGTGGACTCGTTGAGCATCGTGCGTACGTCGAACCCGCCGATGGCCTCGTCGCCCAGCACCCTCGCCAAGGCCTCGGCGTCAAGTGCGGGCGCCCGCAGCCGCCGCAGCCCGGGATCTCCGAACTCGTCGCTGGCCACGATCAGCGCGAGGCGGCGGCCGGACTGGCCGGGTGCGTCCGGCTGCTTGCGGCGGCGCAACCATACGTCGGTGAGCTCGCGTTGCTCCCTGGACGGGATGCCGGTCAGTTCCAGCACGTCGCCGTCGATCTCCAGCTTGACCGAACGGTGCTGATGGCGGTTGAGCCAGGCGGTCACAGCGTTCACGATCGAGGCCAGCAGTTCCGTGCCGGCCAGCGCGATCACCAGGCCTCCGAGCGTGAACGACAGGACCGCCCTGGTGTCTTCGGCGGCTTCCCCCGCCTCGGCGGCGCCGGCCACCACGTCCAGTTCGAGGAGTTCGTTCCTCAGCTTGGCCGTGGCGTCGTCCAGCTCTTGGGCATCCGCGGCTGCGTCGATCACTCGTAGCCGCAACCGCACCGTCTCACTCACCATGGGCCGCCTCCGGGCAAACGCAGGACACCACGAAGACGGCATGTCGCCAGGGACTGAGCCGTCACATACCGATATCGCCGACGATCACACTGTCGCTACCTGGAAGCTCCGGAGCTTTGGCGGAAAATCCGACCGCGGTACCGGCAGTTGTGCCTGCAGGTCGAACACGCCGAACGGGCTTCCGGCAAGACGTCACCGATGCCGGTGAGTCCCCGCCGGAGGCGCACCATACCGACGGGGATCCCGCCTGCGCGCATGCTCGCGGAGCGCGGGACCACCCCGCCGCCGCGCCGGCGCTGTGCCGCAACTGCCACGGGCCGGTCACCTATGGCCATAACCGCGCCGCGCTCAACTCGGTCTTCGCCGCAGCCCGGCCGGGCAGTAGCCGGCCGCCCCGCCCCGGACGCCGACGCGCTCGGCGGTGGCCGCCGGCCCGGTGGCCGACAGCGCCGCTGCGAGGAAGGTTCTCATGTCTCGACTGTGCTTTGCACCGCGCGGCGCCGCATGAGCAAGGCATGCTCAAAAGGAGGATGGTCGCCGCTACGCTGTGTGACCGTGAAACCGCTCGGCTACCAGTCGGTCGCCACCACGGGCGACTGCGGTGAGTGGTGTAGATCACTTCAGCCGGCTGGGAAAGGAAGCGGCAGCCGAGCCGGCGATCCGGAGTGGTCGACCGCGGCGCCGGGGGCGCGGGCGAAGTTGAGTAGGGCATACTCAGGCGATCGCGGCGCGAGGGCGCGACGGTGGGGCCATGCTCGCCTTGCGTGCCCGTCGTCTCTTCGACGGCCAGGAAATGCGCCACGACCAGGTGGTGATCGTCGAGGACGGCCGCATCACCGGCATCACCACCGAGGTGCCGGCCACGGTCGACCTGGGTGATGCCACGCTGCTGCCCGGACTCATCGACTGCCACGTCCACCTGGCCTTCGACGCGAGCCGCGACGTCGTGGCGATGCTGGAACCGCCGGGGCTCGCCGACCGGATGCGGCAGGCCGCGCGGCAGCACCTCGCGGCCGGGGTGACGACCGTACGCGACCTGGGGGACCGGGACTACCTGGCGCTCGGGCTCGACCTCGGGCTCGACGGGCCGGAGATCCTCTCCGCCGGGCCGCCGATCACCACTCCCAGAGGGCACTGCTGGTTCCTGGGCGGTGAGGCGGCGGGGGAGCACGGGGTGCGCGAGGCCGTACGGGAACGGGCGGCGCGCGGCGTCCACGTGATCAAGATGATGGTGACGGGCGGCGAGATGACGCCAGGCACGCACTCCCACCTGCTCCAGTACGGCCTCGCCGAGCTGAGGGCGGCGGCCGACGAGGCCCACGCGCACGGCCTGCCGATCACCGGGCACGTCCACTGCGCGGAGGGGATCGCGCACGTCCTGGACGCCGGGTTCGACTCGATCGAGCACTGCTCGTTCTTCACCGAGGACTCCTACGCGGTGGACCACGCGATGATCGCCCGGCTGGCCGCCGCCGACGTCGTGGTGTCCCTCACGGCGGGGGTGGCGCCCGGCCCGGCGCAGCTGCCGCCGCGCATCCAGCAGCGGATGGCGGGCATGAGGGAGGCGCTGCGGGCCGTTCAGGCCGCCGGGGTGGACTTCGTCATCGGGACGGACGCGGGCATCGGGCCGCCCAAGCCCCACGGAGTGCTGCCGTACGGGGCGGAGATGCTGGTCGAGCACGGGTACGCGCCCCTGGACGTGCTGCGGGCGATCACGTCGGGCGCGGCCCGCGCCTGCCGGGTGGGGGAGCGCAAGGGCAGGATCGCGTCCGGGTTCGACGCCGATCTGCTGGCCGTGGCGGGCGACCCGCTCTCCGACATCACCGCGCTGCGACGCCCGCTGGCCGTCTACCGGATGGGGCGCCGCGCCCCGGGCCGATGACCCGTACGAGGGCGGTATATGCCGGGATGCGAGCTGCGTGAGCGAGCGGGCGGCCTGGGCCTGGTGACCGCGCGCCACCTGTCCCGCGCCGGCATGGACGTGCTCCCTGTCGGCACGAACCCCGCCCGCACCACCGCCCTGCCGGGTATCTGATCCCAGCCCGCGGCTCCCGCCGACCGGGGCGTGGCCTCGGCCGGCGGGAGCCGGAACTTCGCGTCCGACCCCGCCGGGATCATGCGGAGGGGCGGGCCGCTCAGTTGAAGCAGTCCTGCTTCTTCAGGGCCATGCCGAACTCCGTGACCTTGCCGTGCAGGACGGTGAAGGAGTAGTAGGCCTTCGTGTTGCCCGGCACCGTGGTCACCCAGAAGCCGTGCGTGTCCTGCTTGAGGTTCGGGTAGACCTTCTTCAGCTGCGACTTGGCCGTCCCGACCGCCACGCCTTCGGAGGTCTTGGCGGTCTTGGGCGGGAAGAAGGCGGCCACACCCAGCTTCGGCGAGATGTACAGGCCGACGTTGTCCTTGCCGGTCGGGTACTTCTTCAGGTCCCAGCCCGAGCAGCCGTCGGTGCCACCGTCGATCTTCTTGGTGATCCCGGCCGCTTTGGCCTGCTTGAGCGACATGCCGAGCTTCAGCCCGCCGAAACCGTTCGGACCGACAACCGGCTTGGTCTGGGCGAGGGCGGGGGTGGCGGCGAGCGTCAGGGTGGCGGCCACGGCGATCATGAGCTTCATCATGGTTGGTATGACGACCGCGAAACGCCCAAGGTTCTGAGTAGACCTTACTCATGTGCGTCCCGCGAGGTCACTTCATCCTGGCAGCATGCGCTTACTCACAGTGTTATCCCTGATCGCGCTCAGCCTGGTGGTGGTCGGCACGCCCGCCGCCCAGGCCAGTACGGGCGTCACACTCCGGCTCACGATCAACAAGATCCACCAGATCGAGAGCCCCGACAACGGCACGGGCAACTACTTCCCCGAGATCCGCATCGGGAACGGCGACCTGCAGCGCAGGAGCGCGGTGGAGGACGACGACTTCGATCCCAGCGCGTTCGACCCACCGTGGATCTTCACCCAGGACGTACAGGTCCCGGACGACACCACCAAGGTGCCGATCCTCATCCGCCTCTGGGACGAGGACGGCGGCCTCAACGGCGGCGACGACAAGCTGGACATCAGCCCCCAGAACCAGGACGACGACCTCGAGCTCCAGTACGACATCGGCACCGACACCTGGACCGACCCCGGCGACCTGCTCACGCCGGGCCAGACCTACGTGGAGGGCGACGGCGACCCCAACTTCCCCAACGCGCACGACGGCAAGCGGGCGGGGATCGGCTTCAGGATCGAGCGGACCAGCGGCCCGCTGCCCGACATCGACGGCGACGGCATCCCCGACGTCATCGAGCGCTTCGGCATCCGCAACCCCGACGACTCGATGAGGTTCGACCTGAAGCAGCTGGGCGCCAACCCCTGCCGCAAGACGGTCATCGTGTGGATCGACTGGATGACCGGCGACTCCCAGCACACCCACCGGCCCAAGGACGCCGCGCTCCAGGAGCTCAGGCGCGCCTTCGAGGACGGCCCGGCCACGGCCACCCAGCCCTGCCCCTACGGCGGCGTCCCGCTGGACGACGGGGTGGACTTCATCCCCATCGTCGGCACGGGCATTCCGGAACAGGCCGTGATGACGGAGAAGGACACCGCCTTCGCCAACGCCAGGACGGCCGACCTGCCAGGGCAGCTGGCGCCGTACGCGCACTACACGATCTTCGCCCACGACCTCACCGCCGGCAGCATGGTCTCCGGCCGCTGCTGTGACCCCAGCCGCGGCAACCGCGACTTCATCGTCACGCTCGGCGAGTGGCGTACGTGGTGCGTCGACGGGGGCCCGAACGGCAAGCTGGACTCCACCGTGGTGGGAGACGACTTCCTCAAGGGCAGCCAGATCGGCGTCGGCCCCGACCACGTCTGCAACAGCAAGGTCAAGAAGGGTTCCGACGACATCCAGCTGATGAAGCCAGGCAGCGGTCCG
Source organism: Nonomuraea sp. NPDC052116 (assembly GCF_040680035.1). Taxonomy (NCBI): domain Bacteria; kingdom Bacillati; phylum Actinomycetota; class Actinomycetes; order Streptosporangiales; family Streptosporangiaceae; genus Nonomuraea; species Nonomuraea sp. NPDC052116. Next base: position 69,970 of record NZ_JBFAWA010000024.1, read on the forward strand.
GACGTCGTCTTCTCCGGTACGGCCCGCGACCAGGCCGGCACGCTGATGCACGAGCTGGGACACGCGCTCGGGCTCGCCCACGGCGGCGACACCCGGACCAACTACAAGCCCAACTACCTCAGCATCATGAACTACGCCTACGAGCCGGCCGGCATCCCGACCGGCCTGGACCCGGCGCCCCGCCGCCTGGACTACAGCCAGGGCAGGATGCCCCGGCTCGACCGTGATCACCTCGACGAGAGCAAGGCCATCGGCCCCGGCGACGACTACGCCCGCTGGAAGATCCCCAGCAAGCCGGAGCAGTACGGCCCGGTCGACCCGGCCGTCGACTGGCTGGACTGGAACGTGAACGGGACGGAGGACCCGCCCACGATCGCGGCCGACATCAACTCCGAGGACGACGTGTGCGTCCTGGCGGGCACCAACAACACGGTCGACTCCACCAGGATGAGCGACGACGTCCAGTTCAGCGACGCGATCATCCAGGGGCCCGACAACACGTGCCAGTCGACGCCGCTGGCGGGCAGCGACGACAAGGGTCGCGACCCGATCCTCACCGACTACGACGACTGGGGACACCTGAAGCTCGACGTCTCCAAGCCCGGCGCCGGCGTGGAGTCCGGCCGTGAGATCGACTTCGTGACCGCGGCCAAGATCGAGGCCGGTTTCCAGGACTTCTACACGCCCGACCTGGCCACCACCAAGACCGTCGACAAGGAGCCGGCCGAGCCCGGCGACACCCTCACCTACACGGTCAAGGTGGACAACGTCGGCAAGGGCGGGGCGGAGTCCGTCAAGCTCACCGACACGCTGCCCGACGGCACCGCCGTCGCCCGCGACCTGCCCGACCTGGCCGCCGGGGCGAGCCGCAGCGAGACCTTCACCTATGCGATCCCGTGCGCGACCGACGACGCCGCCACGGTCACCAACTCCGCCACCGTCGTGGGCAAGAACGTGGCAGGCGGCGCGGAGGAGGATACTTCCGACAACACCGGCAAGGCCTCGACCACGGTCAAGGCGCCGAAGCTCACCCTGTCGGCGAGCGCGACGCCCACCGCCGGCGCGGCCGAGGCGGTGACGACCACGCTGACGGTGAAGAACACCGGAGGCGCGAGCGCCACCGGAGCCAAGCTCACCTACAAGCTGCCGACCGAGGTGTACTACAGCACGGCCCTCGACAAGGGCGCGGGCCCCAAGCCTGACGCGGTCGCCGGCGGCACGCTGACCTGGAACCTGGGCACGCTGGCGGCCGGTTCGACCACGACCGTGGCCTTCAGCAGCCGTTCCAGCCTGCTCGTGGTGGGCGGGACCGTCCTGACCGGGCAGTCGCAGGTCTCCTACGGCAACGCCAAGGGCTGCTCCTACACCCCGGCCACGGCGACCTCCACCAGCACCGTGACCGAGACCGCGCCGAGCAGGGACCCCCGCCCGCAGGGGATCTGGCTGGCCTTCCCCTCAATGCGGACGTCTGAGCTGCTGGCCAGGGTCCAGGCCACCGACACCCGCTTCGACGGGATCGACGGCTCGACGCCCGACGGCCAGCTGTCCCAGCACGAGGTGGCGGCCGCGTTCACGCTGCCGCTGCTGCCGCCGCGCAACCTCCGCGCCGAGCTGCTGACCACGTACTTCAACGTGGGCAGCAGGCGGATCAACGCGGCGACGGCCGTCCGCACGATCACGATCGAGCGGCTGCACCTGCACACGGTCGGCGAGGCCGCCAAGCACGCGCAGCAGACCCTGGCCGACCCCGACCTCATCGGCGTCACGGACGCGATGGTGGCCCTCGTCGAGATCAACACGGGGATCGCCGAGCGATACTGACTCCTATGGAGTTTCAAGAGGTGGTACGGCGGCGCCGCATGGTCCGGAACTACGACCCGGACCGTGCGGTGCCCGCCGCCGTGGTCGACCGGATCCTCGGCAACGCGCTGCACGCGCCCTCCGCCGGGTTCAGCCAGGGCTGGGCCTTCCTGGTGCTGGAGGATCCGGCCGATCGCGAGCGGTTCTGGGAGGCGTCCACCGACGACTCCGAGTGGGGGATGGGGCTGCGGCGGGCGCCGCTGCTGATCGTCGCCCTGTCGCACAAGCAGGCCTACCTCGACCGGTACGCCGAGGGCGACAAGGGCTGGGAGGACAGGGACGAGGCCCGCTGGCCGGTGCCGTACTGGGACATCGACACCGGGTTCGCCTCGCTGCTGATGCTGCTGACCGCCGTCGACGAGGGGCTGGGCGCCTGCTTCTTCGGGATCCCGCCGGGTGAGCGGACGAAGGCGTTCAAGGAGGCCTTCGGGGTGCCCGAGGCGTACACGCCGATCGGGGTGATCAGCGTGGGATACCGGGCGCAGGACAAGCGCTCGCCCTCGCTGAAGCGCGGCAGGAGACCGCTGGAGGAGGTCGTGCACCGCGGCTCGTGGAGCGGTCGACGCTAGATTCGGGTCGGCACGTCAACGGTTCATGAGTCTGCCCGCCGGGCGGCGAGTTCGTCCTTGGCCGCCGCCTCGATGCCGGTCATGCGAGCCTGAACGTCCTCGAACTGTTCGTTCAGGTATTCGCGCAGCTGCACCAGCGTGGTGCTGACGTCGGGGGCCGGGTGGACCTGCACCGTCGGGCGGCGCCGGCCGACGCCGCGGAAGGCGAACACCGACAGCACGGCCCAGTACAGAACGGCGATGCCCGCGGCGAGCGACTGCCCGTTGGCCGGGCTGGCGCTGTAGACCATCGCGACCGTGCCGGCGCCGTACAGGACCCAGGCCAGGCGGGCTCCCCAGGACCGCAGCAGCCAGCAGAGCAGCCACAGGCCCGGCCCGGTCAAGGCCCAGGCCGACCAGATCGCTTCGGCTCCGGAGGGCAGGCCGGCGGCGTGGGCGGTGATGTAGTCATGGACCGGCTTGGTGACGACCTCGGTGAGGTGCCAGTCGGCCACCCGTTCCAGCGCCCACGTCAGGCCGGTGGCAAGGCCATGGGCCACGCCGTTGACCACGCCGCCCAGCACCATGACGGCCAGCCACAACAGCGTGACCGAGACGAGGGCCACGACCGCGACGCACACCACGATGACCACGTACTTTGCGATCTCCGCCTCGCGGGGGTTGTCGGCGAACCGCTCGCTCGCCCATCTCTGGAGGCTTTGATACCGGTCAGCGATCCCATCGGCCACTTTCGCCAGCATGCGAGGCTCCTTCGCCGGGACGGGGGGTTCCAGGTACCCCTCGATGTTCTCCCGAATGTGCAGAAGCCGCCACTCAGGGTGACCACTTTGGCCTTTACGGCCGAGGCGTAAGCGGTTCGGCCGGTGCGTCGCCTCGCTGGTCCAGGGTCAGGTGGTGGCCGGGCCGTGGTGGTCGGTGGGGGCCTCCAGCAGGGCGTTCGCCGATCGGTGGATCTTCCTGAGTGCGCTGAGGAGATGTTCGCGTTCCGTCTCGGTGAGGTCGGCGGTGACCTTCTCCTCGAGCAACCGCCGTTCCTTCTCGATGGGTGCCTGCAGGGCGCGTCCGGCGTCGGTGAGCCACAGCCGGACCAGGCGGTTGTCCTGGTCGTCGCGGCGTCGGGTGAGCAGGCCCGCCGCGGTCATCCGGGTGGCCGCCTTGACCACGTTGGGGGTGGTGACGTTCAGCGCGGCGGCGACCTCGCCCGGGGTGCGGCCGTCCTGTTGCCACAGCACCGCGAGGAGGTGGTCTTGTCCCAGGTGCAGCCCGTGGCGTCGCACGGCCGCCTCGGCCGCCGCCCGCAGCGCCTTCGACGTCTTGCTGTGCACGTCCAGGAATTCGGGCACGTCGAGGACCTCCGGTGATGTCGCGAGCGCGGGCGATTGACAGCAGATCGTGTACCGGTTAACGTTCTCCTCGATCATTAACCGGTACACGATTTAGGGGTTCTCATGATACTGGTCACCGGTGCCACCGGAAACGTCGGTCGCGAGCTCGTCCGCGAGCTGGACGAGGCCGGCGTGCCGTTCCGCGTCCTGGTCCGCGACCCGGCCCGCGCCGCCACCTTGCCCGAACGGGTCGAACGGGTCGTGGCGGACCTGAACGACCCGGCGACGCTGCCGCCCGCCTTCGCCGGAGCGGGCCGGCTGTTCCTGCTCACCCCGGGCATCGGCCTCGACCACACCCGGCACGCCGTCGCCGCCGCCCGGTCCGCCGGGGTGCGCCACATCGTGCACCTGTCCTCGTTCAACGTGCTCGGCGACCCCATGCCCGCCATGGGCCGCTGGCACCACGAACGCGAGCAGGCCATCCGGGCCTCCGGCATCGCGGCCACCTTCCTGCGGCCCGGCGGCTTCATGGCCAACGCCTTCGACTGGCTGCCCACCATCCGTGAGGCGGGCTATGTCCTCGATCCGGTCGGCCCCGGCCGGTACGCGCCGATCGACCCCGCCGACATCGCCGCCGTCGCGGCCCTGGCCCTGGCCGGTGACGGCCACCAAGGCCAGGAGTACGTCCTCACCGGTGAGGAGCTGTTCACCATCACCGAGCAGGTCAAGATCCTCGCTGCGGCGGCCGGCCGGGAGATCGCGATCCGGGCGGTGACCACGGCGGAGGAGGCCGTCGCCTCCCGATTCCCCAACGGGGCCCCTCCGGCGCTGGCCGAGGCCATCATCGAGGGATTCCACCTCATGCGCGCCGACACCGCCGGCTTCCGCACCGACACCGTGGAACGCCTGCTTCAGCGCAAGCCCCGCACTTTCGCCGCCTGGTGCGCACGCAACGCCGACGCGTTCAGAACCCCCTGATCCGCGTCTCGCCCCCTGTCGGCATGGCAAAGCGCCACTAGGCCGGGGCCACGATCTGGATCAGGTTCCCGCAGGTGTCGTCGAAGACCGCCATGGTCACCGGCCCCGCCGCCAACGGCTCCTGCGTGAACGTCACTCCCAGCCCGCGCAGCCGCTCGTACTCCGCCTGCACGTCCGGGACCTGGAACGAGGCGGCCGGAATGCCGTCGGCGACCAGCGCCTTCTTGTAGGGCCCGACTGCGGGGTGCCCGTCCGGTTCCAGCAGCAGCTCCGTGCCCTCGGGGTCCTCCGGCGAGACGACCGTCAGCCACTGGGCCCCGCCCAGCGGGATGTCATGCTTCTTGATGAAGCCGAGCACGTCGGTGTAGAAGGCGAGGGCCTTCTGCTGGTCGTCCACGAACACGCTGGTGATGTAGATCTTCACGGTGTCTGTCCTTTCCTGGTGATCGGCCACCGTTCGAAGATGGCGGCCAGGGGAGTGGTGTCGAGGTGGTGGAATTTGTACCGCCCCTGCTTGCGCGTGGTGATCAGCCCGGCCTCCTCCAGCACCGCCAGATGCTGGGACACGGCCTGCCTGGTCAGGCTCAGCTGATGTCGGCTCGTCAGGCGGACGCAGATCTCGAACAGGGTCTGGCCGTCGTGTTCGGTCAGCTCGTCGAGGATGGTCCGCCGGGTGGGGTCGGCCAGGGCCTTGAAGATGTCGCCCATGCGGCGATGATAGGCAAGCCGTCACTTGCCTGTCAACGCGGAGATGTCGCGCTGCGCACGGCCTGGCATCGCGTCGCGTCGCTGGCCGTTGCGCAGGTCAGCTGCCGCCGCCCCCGCAACCGCCGCCCCCGCAACCGGACCCGCCGCCGCAGCCTGAGGAGCCGCTGCCGCAGCCCGAGGACGAGGACCCGGTGCCGCAGCTCGACCCGCTGTGGGTCGATCCGCCGCAACCACCGGAATAGGTGCCGCTGCTGCTGGACGTCGACCGCGGTCCGCGTCGAGGCGCGGTCCGGGGGATGTAGGTGTCCAGTGCCCTGCTCAGGTCCGTGTCGCGCAGTGCCCAGTGACCGTACAGCGCGATGTACACCGGCCCGTTTCCCGAGCCCGCGGGGTGCGCCTTGCGTACCCGGCCCAGCTCCGCCGTGCCGTCGGCCGTGAGCCTGCCCCGCCTGAACCTCCTGTCACCGGCGAGCACGCCGACCGCGCCGATTCCGGTGGCCAGCAGGACGAGTACGGTGACCAGCGGCAACAGCGTCGGGCCTGCGGCGAGTACGACCGCCCCTGCGGCGACCCCGGCGACCGCCAGGACGGAGATCACCCGCAGCCCGCGGGCCAGCCGCGTGAGTCGTGCGAGACGGGCATCGGCCACGATCAGGCCCAGCCCGGCGACGCGGTGCTCCAGCTCCCTCATGGCCGGGCCACCGCCCACGGCCCGGCTCACCAGGAACCTTGACGGGCCGTCGTTCGCCGCGACGGCGGTCAGAGTCTCCCGCTCGACAGGCTCGTCCGTGGCGAATCTCTTGGAGACGGTGTAGAAGCGCGGCCCCCGTGACACGCGCAGCTCTCCGCTTTCGGCCAGGAGCGTGAGGGCCGTGTCGACCACTTTCCCGGATCCGCCCGCCAGATAGGCGAGTTCGTAATGATCGAGGTCGCGAGCGCGGGATCCGGCCGAGGCCACCCGGGTGGCGGCGTGCTCGCGTTTGATCGCGAAGGCGATGGTGACGGCGATCGCCGCCAGGGCCACCGAGAGAATCAGCAGGACAAGGTCCATTACGGCCTCCCTCCGTGCAGCCGATGAGGCTGGTTATCTGAGAGACGCGTAAGGACCTGGAAGAGGTTTCGTTTTGCTCATTTAGTTTCCCGGCGCGCGCGGGCCCCTTCGCGCCGCGTGCGCCCGGGGCCCGCGTGTCCGGCTCGGCTCAGGGGCTCAGGGGCTCAGCAGCGGGGCGCCACGGCGTCGATCTTGCCGCCGAAGTCGTCCTTGTAAACCCTGCGGTAGTCGCCGTCCCGGACGACGCGTGTCTCCTTGCGGTCGGGGACGTGGATCCAGTTGATGAAACATCCGTCGGCGTGCGCCATGAAGGAGCCCACGTTGTCGTGCAGGGCCGGGGGAACGTCCACGTAGCCGTTCCCCGGGTTCCAGCACCACGACGCGCCGGTGTAGTCCCGCCCGCTGTACAGGCAGATGTCGCCGGCCCGGGCCGAGCCGGAGACGGGTGGGGCCGCCGCCGTGGCGGGGGCGGCGCAAGCCAGGACGGCGAGGGCGACGGTGCCGGTAATCGATGCGATGCGCATGCCGCGTGTGCTCGACTTCATTACAGTTTCTCCTCGTGTCGGTGCAGCCTGGAGGGGCTTCCAGGACAGTTCCATCACAGGGTGTAACAGATCCGATACGCAGCGCGTCTCCCTGGCGGATACAAGATCCGGGCCTGCGGTCGGCAAGAAGTGGCGGCCGCGTCATAGCGGGACGTCGAGCGCGGTGTAGTCGCGCGATTCTCGGCGACCATCCACATCCACGTGGCACCCGATGTGATGCGCAGGCGGATAGACGACCTCACCCTGGCGGGGCGCTTCGCGGAGGTGGGGCTGGCCGGGTTCGTGCTCAAGTCGCACTACGTCCCCACGACGGAGCGGGCCGCGGTGGTGCGGGCGGCGGTGCCCGGGTTCGGCGCGGTCGGCGCGATCACCCTGAACGCGTCCGTGGGCGGCATGAACCCCGTCGCCGTCGAGATCGCCGCCCGGGGCGGCGCGCAGGTCGTGTGGCTGCCCACCGTCGACAGCGCCAACCAGCGGGCCTGCACGGCCGGCGACCCCGAGGGGGCCACGCCGCCCATGTGGGCCCGGTTGCAGGACGAGCTGCGGGAGGCGGGGATGGCGGCCGATCCGGTGGACGTCGTGGGGCCCGGCGGCGCCGTGCTGGAGCGGACCCGGCAGGTGCTGCGGGTGATCGCCGGGCACGACATGACGCTCGCCACCGGCCACCTCAGCGCGGACGAGATCGACGCGGTGGTGGACGCGGCCGCGGAGGAGGGCGTCCGCCGCATCGTGATCACCCATCCGGAGTTCACCTCCCAGTGGGTCGCGATCGACCGGCAGCGGGCGCTCGCGGCCAAGGGCGCTCTGCTCGAACGCTGCTTCACCACACCGCACTCCGGCAAGGTCTCCTGGGAGACGTGGTACGAGCACATCGGCGCCGTGGGCCCCGAGCACTCGGTGCTCTCCAGCGACCTCGGCCAGCCGTTCAACCCGCCCGTGGAGGACGGTCTCGCCCTGCTGGCCGACCGGCTGCTCGCCGAGGGCTTCACCGAGGAGGACGTCCGGACCATGGCCGTCGGCATCGTGGCGCTGCGCGACTTCGACCTGGAGATCGCGGAGGGCGGCTTCGTCAGCGTGCTCGGCCGCAGCGGCTGCGGCAAGTCGACGATGCTCAACCTGATGGCCGGTCTCACCACGCCGACCGCGGGCTCGGTCGCCTACCGGGGCGAGCCGGTCTCCGGCCCGCGTACACAGCTGGGCTACCTCACCCAGTCCGACACGCTCATGCCGTGGCGGGACGTCCGCCGCAACGTCGAGCTCCCCCTGGAGATCGGCGGCGTGCCCGCGCGGCCGCGCAGGGAACGCGCGGCCGAGCTCATCAAGAAGGTCGGCCTGGAGGGGTTCGAGCGGCACTACCCGCGCGAGCTGTCCGGCGGGATGCTCCGCCGGGTCAGCCTGGCCAGGATGCTGGCCGGCGACCCCGAGACGCTGCTCATGGACGAGCCGTTCGGCGCGCTGGACGCCCAGCTGCGCGGCGACCTGCAGGCGGAGCTGCTGCGGCTGTGGGAGGAGAGCGGGCAGACGGTGGTGTTCGTGACCCACGACATCGAGGAGGCGCTGCTGCTCGGCGACAGGGTCGTCGTGCTCGGCCGGGTCGGCCGCATCGTGCTCGACCGGCCGATCGACCTGCCCGAGGCCGACCCCGCCGAGATCACGCGGCTGCTGACCGTCTACCTCAAGGGCATCGACCCGAAGGCGCTGACCGAGTTGCCGGGTCTCATGCGTACGGAGATGCCGGAGAGCATCGGCTTCACGCGGGCCTCCTTCGACACGGCCATCGCCTTCCACCGCGCGACCGGCCTGGTCAAGCACCTCCCCACGTACGAGAAGATCGTGCCACCCGCGCTGCGGACGCTCTAGCAGAATGTCCGATCGAACCTTTTATTTCCCATGTGCACCTGATTATCCAAGTCCGGGCACGACTCGATAGGCGCGTCCAAATTGTCGCCGCGCCCGAGTTACGGGGAGTGGAGATCAGATGATCATTCAGGAAGTGCGGGAGAAGAGCGTCCCTGAGGGCCGCGCGGTCACCGGGACGGCCGTGGCCGACACGACGAAGCTGCTGCTGCAGCCGCCGTTCACGATCGAACCGGCGCCCGTTCAGCGTGCGGCCCCGGCTCCGGTCCCCATCCCGGTCCCGCCGATCGTCGGGCCCCGGATCCTCATCTACAAGCAGGACCCCACCGTAGCCGAGCTGGGCGTCAGGCCGATCTTCATCCCCAACCCGGTGCTCAACGGACCCACCGACGCCCGGATCGTCACCCAGCTGCCCGGCACCACGCCCGTGGCGCGCAGCGTCAACGGCGACTTCATCTTCGTCCCCAACTCGCCGGAGTTCGACTGCTCGCACACGTACGCGGTCGTCCGGGAGACGCTGACGATGTACGAGCGCCACAACGGCGGTACGCCCATCCCGTTCGCCTGGAACACCGGCGGGAACATCGACCGGATCACCGTCTTCCCGCACGCCGCGGTCGGGGCCAACGCCTTCTACAGCAGGACGGCCAAGGCGCTGAAGTTCCTCTTCTTCACCCCGACCGGCACCACGCAGCAGGTCTTCACCTGCCGCTCGCTGGACATCGTCGCGCACGAGACCGGCCACGCGATCCTCGACGGGCTCAAGCCGGGCTGGCTCGCCGCGGACAACCCGCCGCAGACCGGCGGCCTGCACGAGTCGTTCGGCGACCTGACCGCGGTCTTCCTGACGCTGGCGCAGCCGGACCAGGCCGAGGCGCTCGTCGCGCTCACCAAGGCCAACCTGCACGCCAAGTCGTTCCTGTCGGCCCTGGCCGAGCAGTTCGGGCAGGCGCTCGGCCGGCCGTTCGGCCTGCGCAACGCCGACAACGACCTCAAGCTGAGCGAGGTCAGCAACGAGGTGCACGCGATCTCGCAGGTGTTCACCGGCGGCATCTACGACGTGCTGGCCGACATCTACGCGTTCGAACGCACCCGGCAGGGCGCGCTCAAGAGCCCCACCGTGATCCTCATGGAGGTCGCGAACCGGCTGTGCGAGCTGCTGTTCAAGGCCATCGTGAAGGCGCCGGCGACCAAGGCCACCTACACGGACGTCGTCAACCAGATGCTGCAGATCTCGGCCGGCCAGGGCGATCCCAACATCTACCGGACCTTCATCCGCAACCGATTCGCCTTCCGCGAGGTGGTGACGTCGCCCACGCCGTTCTCCGAGATGCTCTCCGGTGAGATGGACTTCAGGAACGCCGACTACACCGGCGACGGCAAGACCGCGAAGGACATCACCACCGTCAAGCCCGCCGACGCGTCGTCGGCCAGCCTGCGCGCGGTGCAGGACCGTTCGAGCTGCTGCGGCACCATGCAGCTGCCGGAGTTCCAGGTGATCGGCGCCGACAAGCTGACGACCAAGGGCCAGCTGCACGACGACGACATCCTCGCCTCGGAACTGAGCGTGCTGAAGAAGGCGTTCAAGTGACACCTCGCCGTATCGTGCGGTACGGCAGGGGGAGTCAGACATGCGTGTGAAGATCGAGAGAACCGGCGGCTTCGCCGGCATCGAGGAGGCCGTCGGTGAGTACGACACCGACGACCTCCCCGAGCCTCAGGCCGCCAGGGTGTACGAGGCGCTGTCCGCCATCGACGCCGCCACGGCGGAGGGCGGGTCCGGGGAGGTGGGCGCCGACCTGATGACCTACCGGATCACCGTCGGCAACGGCGCGGGACGGGTCTACACGGTCTCCGACGACCCTTCGTCGAAGGCGGCCGACCCGCTGGCCGTGCTGCTGCGCCCGTCCGCCTGACCGGACGCCGCCATCCAGGCCGCGATCTGCGCCCGCGAGTTGACGCCGAGCTTGTTCAGGATGTTGCGGACGTGGCTGTCGACGGTGTGCTCGGAGATGAACAGGCGGGCCGCGATCCGCTTGTTGCTCAGCCCGTCGGCGACCAGCCGGGCGACCTCCGCCTCCCGCTTCCCGAGCGGCCCCGCGTCGGCGGGGGCGGTCCGGGCGGCGGGAGCCGGCTCGCCGAGCGCCAGCCTGATCGCGGCGTCGCGGCTCAGGCGTGCGCCGGCCTCGTACTCGGCCCTGAAGCCGGGCTCGCCGAGCGCCGCCGTCGCCGACTCCTCGGCCCGGGCGACCAGCCGGGTCAGGTACGGCTGGAGGCTCGCGCCGGCGCCCGTGCGCACCGTCTCCGCCGCTCCGAGCAGCCGCGCCGCGACCTGCGCCTGTCCGGAGGCCGCGGCGTGGCAGCCCAGGGCGTCGAGCAGGCAGTACTGCGCCACCCGGTCGTCGATCCGGTGGGCGATCGGCAGGGCCTCCGCGAGCAGCGGCTTCGACTCGTCGAGCGCGCCGGCCATCAGCATGGCCGAGCCGAGGTTCAGCAGCATCATGCCGAGGCTGTAGAGGTCGCCGATCTCCCGGCTGATCCGCACGCCCTGCGACGCCGCGGCCCTGGCGTCGTCGAGGTCGCCGTCGGCCAGGCCGTTCAGCGCTCGCGACTGCAGCGCCATGAGCGTGGCCGGGAGGTCGTCGAGGGCCGCCGCGACAGAGTGGGCCTCCTCGGACAGGCGCCTGGTGGCGGGGTGGTCGCCGGCCATGGTCGCGGCGATCGCGGCGAGGGAGAGCGACTGCGACAGCAGGCTGCGCAGGTCCGCCTCCCGAGCGGCCGTCACCGCCCGTTCGAGCGCCGGGCGGGCTGCGGCCGGGTCGGACTGCAGCACGGCCAGGAAACCGCGCATGAAGTACCCCCGTGCCCGCGCCCCCGGGTCGCCGGGGCCGGAGGCGAGCAGCTCGTCCAGCCATCGGACGCCTTCGCTCGTGGCCCGCGTCATCCAGTACCAGCCGAGGAAGTAGACGAGGTCGACACCTTCGTGGGCCGGGCAGCGCCTGAGGACCGACCGGATGTTGTCGATCTCCAGGTCCATCCACGCGAGCCACTCGACGAGCCGGACCCGGGCCTCGGCCGCGGACCGGCGGCACCTCGACCGGTAGTAGCCGGAGCAACGCCGTTCGACGGTCTCCTCCTCGCCGGCCGCGCGCAGCCTGAGCCCGGCGTACTCGCGCATCGTCTCGTGCAGCCGGTAGCAGGCCAGGCTGCCGGCGTCCTCCTTCGTCACCAGGGACTTGTCGACCAGTGACGACAGCAGGTCCAGCGCCCGCTCCGCCGGCACGTCGTCCCACGCGCAGACCGACTCGACGTCTTCCAGGGTGAACCTGCCGGAGAACACGGACAGCCGCCTCAGCAGCGCCTGCTCGCCCGCCGCCAGCAGGTCGTGGCTCCAGTCGATGGTGGTGCGCAGCGTCTGATGGCGGGGCAGCGCGGCCCGTACCCCGCCGGTGAGCAGGCCGAACCGGTCGGACAGCCGGTCGAGGATCTGCTCGGCGGACAGGACCCGCGTCCTGACGGCCGCCAGCTCGATCGCCAGCGGCAGGCCGTCGAGCCGGTGACACAGATCGGCCACGGCCGCCTGGTTCGCGGCGGTCAGCTCGAAGGCGCCCGATCCGGCCACGGCCCGTTCCACGAAGAGCGTGACCGCCTCGTTCTGCCGGACCCGCGCGAGGGGCCCGGCCACCGGCAGCTGGAGCGGCGGCACCGGTACCACGTGCTCACCCTGCGCGGACAGTGGCTCCCGGCTGGTGGCCAGCACGCTCACGCCCGGCGCGGCTTTCATGATCTCCGTCACGAGCAGGGAGGCCGCTTCGAGCAGGTGCTCGCAGTTGTCCAGCACGATCAGCAGCCGCTTGTCGCGCAGGTGGGCCAGCAGCCGGACCAGGGGATCGGCCGCCGCCTGGTCCCGCAGGTCCAGGGTCGCCAGCACGGTGTCGCCGACCCGAGCCGGATCCCGGACCTCGGCCAGTTCGACCAGCCACGCGCCGCCGGGGAACCCGCGTCCGAGGTCGGACGCCATCCGCACCGCGAGGCGGGTCTTGCCCACGCCGCCCGGCCCGACGAGGCTGACCAGCCGGGCCCCGGTGAGCTTCTTCCTGACTTCTGCCAGCTCGTGGCGGCGGCCGATGAAGCTGGTCGCTTCGGCCGGCAGGTTGCCCGAGCGGCGCGGTGGTCTGGCCATCGTTGATCTGGACACTACTCCCGGCGGCGGATCGATTGGCCCCCAAAATCACGAATTTCCGTGATATCGGCGCTCGGTGGCGGCTGCCTACGCTGACCAGCGACGCGGCCGCGCGGCGCGTCCTGCCGGCAACTCGTCCAAGGGGGCACCATGAAGGCAATCCGGTATGACCGGTACGGCTCGCCCGACGTCCTCGAGCTCCACGACGTCGACCCACCCGCCGTGGGCGACGACGACGTCCTGGTCAGCGTGAAGGCGGCCGCCGTCAACCCGCTCGACTACCACTTCATGAGGGGCACGCCGTACGTGGTCCGCTCGATGAGCGGCCTGTCACGGCCCAAGTCCATCGGCATGGGCGCTGACCTGGCGGGGTGCGTCGAAGCGGTGGGCAGGAACGTCACCAGGCTCCGGCCGGGGGACGAGGTGTTCGGCGGCCGGGCGAAGCCGGAGGCGCGCAGCGCGGCGTTCGCCGAGTACGCCTGCTTCCACCAGGACGCGATGCTCCTGAAGAAGCCGGTCAACCTGACCTTCGAGGAGGCCGCCGCCATCCCGGTGGCCGCGCTCAGCGCCCTGCAGGCGCTGCGGGACAAGGCGCGCGTCCGGGCCGGGCAGCGGGTCCTCGTCAACGGCGCCGGGGGAGGCGTGGGCACGTTCGCGGTCCAGCTCGCCAAGGCGTACGGGGCCGAGGTCACCGGCGTGTGCAGCACCGGGAACGTGGAGACGGTCCGCTCGATCGGCGCCGACCACGTCGTGGACTACACCCGGGACGACGTCACCCGGGCCGGGCGGCGCTACGACGCGATGATCGACATGGTCGGAAACCACTCGCTGTCCGAGGTCAGGCGCGTGCTGGCCCCGAAGGGGGTGCTGGTGGCCGTCGGAGGGCCGGTCAAGGGGCTGTGGCTGGGGCCCTTCACCGGTCCGCTCAAGCTGATGGCGCTCTCCGTGGTCGTGAGCCAGCGGCTGGCGCCCATACTGTCGCGGACGAGCAACGAGGATCTCGAACTCCTGCGGGACTTCGCCGAAGCCGGGAAGATCACGCCGGTCATCGACCGGACGTATCCGCTCAAGGAGCTGCCCGAAGCCGTCCGCTACCTCGAGAAGGGCCACACCCGGGGGAAGGTCGTCATCACCATATAGTTGGAAAAATAGGTAGACCGGTCTATATTTTCCGCATGATAGGAACCAAAGGCGCGCAAACCAGCGCCCGGCTGGTCGAGTCGATGCTCGAACTGATCCAGGCCCGCGGCTACAGCGGCACGGGCCTCAACACCGTGGTCGAGCTCGCCCGCGCTCCCAAGGGATCGCTGTACTTCCACTTCCCCGAAGGGAAGGAGGCGCTCGGGGAGAAGGCCGTCGCGCTCGCGGCCGAGCGCTTCCGCGCCCTCGTGGTCGAGTCGGCAGGGGAGCCGGGGAGCCCGGGCGACGTGGTCCGCCGCGTGATCGACGTGCTGGCCGGGATGCTCACCGACAGCGACTTCCAGCTCGGCTGCCCGGTCTCGGTGGTCACGCTGGAGATGGGCGCGCAGAGCGAGCGGCTGCGGGAGGCCTGCGCGGACGCGTTCGGCTCCTGGATCGACCCCGTGGCCGAATACCTCGTAGCGCAGGGCCGCCCGGCCGCCGCGCGGACGCTGGCGACGGCCGTGGTCAGCACGGTCGAGGGGGCGATGATCATGTCACGCGCCCGGCGGTCGGTGGAGCCGCTGCGCTGCGCCGCCGACGTCATCGCCGCGCTCCTGGCCGGGGAGACGCTGTCATGAGCCGGCACGCCCTGGTGTTCGGGGCGACGGGGCTCATCGGCCGCCACCTGATCCTCGCGCTCGGCCAGGCCGGCGTACGGGTGAGCGCGGCCACCCGGAGCCCCGAGTCGTACCGGCGGCTCGTCCGCTGGCTGGAGGAGCACGGGCACGGCGAGGCCCCGGCCGATCTCCGGGTCGACTTCGGGACGCCGTCGCTGATCCGCGGCGACGCGGCGGACGTCACCGAGATCTACAACTGCGCCGGCGCCTACCGGTTCGGGATGCCGGCGGAGGAGGCCCGCCGCGCCAACGTCGACAGCGTCCGCGCCGTCGTCGCCTTCGCGGCGGGGCTGCCCCGGCTGCGCCGCCTCGTGCACGTCTCCGGGTACCGGGTGGGCGGGCAGGACCCCGAGCCCTGGAGCGACGCGCGACGGCGGGAGACGTACGAGGCGCTGGGAGCGTACGAGGCGTCCAAGGTCGAGTCGGACGCCGTGCTCCAGGCCACCGCGGACCAGCTCGGCGTCCCCTGGTCCGTCGTCAACCCCTCCAGCGTGATCGGCGACAGCGTCACCGGCGAGTCGGACCAGCAACTGGGCCTCGCGTCGAGCGTGAAGGAGATCTGGCAGGGCAGCATGGCGGCGCTGCCGGGAGATGCCACGACGTTCGTGCCGGTGGTCACGGTCGACCATCTGGCCCGGTTCATGACCCTGCTCCCGCTGGACGAGGCCGCCGCGCGGAGCGCGTACTGGGTGCTCGACGACGACACGCCCGCGCTGCCCGATCTGCTCGCCCGCGTCGCGGAGCACTACCAGGTCAGGGCGCCGCGTACGCGGATCCCGGTGTCGCTCCTGAAGCGCCTGCCCCGAGCGCTCACCAAGGCCGACCCGGAGACGCTGACGTTCCTCTCGGACGACCGCTACCCCACGGGTCCGGCGGATGCCTTCGCCGCCCGGCACGGCCTCGCCATGCCGGACGTCACGGCGTCCGTCCTGCGCTGGGCCGACCACCTGGCGGCCCACCGGTTCGGAGCCGTGCCCGCAGGTCGGCGGCGGTTCACCGTGATCGGCGGGGTCCGCACCTTCGAACTCGGCGAACCGGACGCGTCCACCGTGGTGCTGCCGGGCCTGCCGGTGAACGCCGACACCTGGGCCCCGGTCGCCGCGGCGCTGGGCCACGCCCGCGTCGTGGACCTGCCCGGGCTGGGGCTGAGCTCGGGACGGCCCGGAGACCGGCCGCGCTGGCTGACCGCGCTCGTGGACGAGACCGGGGCCCGTCACCTGGTGGGTCACTCCGTGGGGGCGGCGGCCGCCCTGGAGGCGGCACTCGCGCGTCCCGATCTGGTGGACCGGCTCACGTTCGTGTCGCCGTTCTTCCTCCAGGCGCGCGCCGGTCTCGCCGCGCGGTCGGCGTTCCTGAGCCGCCGGTATCTGGGCCGGGTACGTCCTGCGGCGCTGGCGGAGCGGCTCACCGGGGACGTGGCGTACGCGGAGGCGCTGGAGTCCAGCGTCGCCGACCTGCGCCGGGGCCGCGTGGCCGCCGACGTCGCCCGGCTCCTGGCCGACGTCGGCCGGGAGGACCGGCGTGCGGACCTCCGGGCCAAGCTGCGGCGGTACGCGGGGAGCGTGCACGTCATCGTGGGAGCCGACGACCCGCTCACCGCCGAGGGACGCATGCTGCTGGACACGCTCCCCCGGGCCACGGTGACGGTCGTCCCCGGCGCCGGCCATCACCCCCAGCTGACGCACCCGGACGAGCTCGCCCACGCCATCCGGATCCTGCGGGAGCCCAGCTCTCCCGCCGTGCCGTCTTAGGGGCCGCCACGTTCGGCCCGGGTGACGGTCGGGTTGGTCAGAGGGCCTCCCCGGGCTGCCAGGAGGCGTTGATCATGGCCCGTTCCGTGGCGGCGAGGTGGGTGGCGGCGGCCACCCACGCCCACGCGTACCGGTCCGGCCCCGTGTCCGTCAACCGCCCGAACACGTCACGGCTGCGGCGGTCCGCCTCGGCGGTCAGCCCCGTGACCAGGTCGGCGGCGGCCTGGAACCCGGCGTTGCGCAGCTGGGCGTACGACTCGCCGTTGCGGGCCGACTCGGCCACCGCCCGCCTTCCGCCGGACACGGCCAGCTCGACCAGCCTGCGCACCCGCCAGAGCGGCGCTCCGGCCACCGGGTCCACCTCGTCGCCGTCCGGGGGTGGCGGGCAGGCGTCCTGGGGCGGGAGGTGGGCTCCCTGGAGCCGGTCGTACCCGAGGTCGGCGTGCCCCTGCCATTCGGGGGGCAGGCGCAGCGTCGCCTCGGTGCCGGGGACCGGACCGACCGCCAGCGGGAGCAGCGTCGCCACCCGGTCCGGCTCCACCCGGCCCACCACCCGTACGAGCAGGCCCGGACGGGAGGCGAGGCGCCGCAGGTTGTCGACGTGGGCCAGCTCGGGATGGTGGCTGGCGGGGACGAGCCGGATCAGCGGACCGTGGCCCCGCGCGTCACCCCCGGAGTCGGGCGGCACCGCGCGGGCCAGTACGTGGTCGCCTGCCGCGCCGACGATGACCAGGTCGCAGCCGACCGGTTCGCGGGCCTGTTCCGCCGTGTCCGACTCGCTCCAGGCGTGGCCGGAGAGCCGGGCGCCCGCCGACTCCGCCAGCGGCCGGGCGAACAGGGCCGCCATCGGCCCCTCCGTCCACGGCATGCCGGAGACGGGGGTGGCTCGTACACCCTTGCCCGCCCCGAGGCGCCCGTCCGGGGAGACGGTGGCGCCGACGATCAGCAGTCCGGCACGGGAGAGCTGGGAGTGGTTCAGCACGGCGGGGCCGATGGCGACGGGCGCGGTGGCGGCTCCACGGGCACGGGCCGATCCGCCCGGCTTGACGTCGGCCACCGAATACCAGCGGCCGTCCTCCGCGACCACGTGCGTCACCACGCCGCCGTACCCGGTGGCGCTGATCACCGGCTCCCTGAACACCCCGTACACCTTCAGGCTCCCGCCCGATTGGTAGTTGCGCCGTACGGTGCCGGCCAGCGCCGGGTCGGGGTCCGCCCCGGCCAGCCGGCCTGCGGTGAGCAGCAGCTCGCGCAGGGCGGAGACCAGGTCGGCGAGGCGGTGGCCGGCGTGGCGGGCGCGGGCGGAGCGCAGCCCCCGCACCACCCGCAGCGCGGCGGCCTCCGCTCCCGGCAACCCCGCGAGGCGGGCGGTGTGCGCGGCCCTCAGCAACTCGGCCTGGGGCACCGCGCCGGCGGCGGGCACCCCGGCGGACAGCACGGCGGCGGCAGCGGCCCACAGCCCGGTCGCGGCGGCCACCTGGTCCGCCGTGGGCCCCGTCGCCTCGGGCGCTTCGACGGACCCGGCCCTGTCGGATTCAGCCCTGTCGGATTCAGCCCTGTCGGCCCCCTCGGCCGTCTGCGCGCCGTCGGATCCGGCGAGCGCGGGTTCGGCGTCGGAGGAGTCGCGGGAGGTGGCCTCCTCTCCACCGGTGAGCGCGTCCCCGATCGGGCAGGCACTCAGTACGGCCGCACGATGCAGACAGCGCGGCGCCAGCAGGCAACTGCACGACGCCTGGTCACCGTCGGCGATCACCCCGGACGGCCCCGGCGAGAGCGTGACGACCGCGTCCTCGCCGCAGGCGATCCGCAGGCCCTCGCCACCTGCCGTGACGGGCAGGGCGGCGTACTGTTCGATCGCCGCGTCCAGCTTCTTGCGCAGCCGCGAGGTCAGGCTCTCGACGGCGGCGGCCACCACCTCCGGGGTCACCGGCGGCAGCGGCCCGCCGCCACCGGGAGAGCCGGACGGGACCGTCTCCGGAGCGGTTTCGGGAGTGGTTGACGTGGAGGGGTTCACCGGTGTTCTCCGCGGAGGCGGTCGCCCACCCATCGGGCGAGGGCGAGCGGGCTGAGCGCGGCCACGGGCATCCCGGCCGCGACGAGTTGCTGGGCGACGGGGATCGAGTAGCGGGGTACGCCGTCGTCGTCCAAGGCGGCGCATCCCATCAGGTGCACGCCGGAGCCGGCCAGCGCGCGCACCTCGGCGAGCAGGCCGCCGATCGGGTAGCCCTCCTCGAAGTCGCTGACCACCACGACGAGCGTGCGGCTCGGGACCGTGACCAGCGTACGGGCCTGGGCGAGCCCGGCGGCGATGTGCGTGCCGCCGCCGACGCGTACCTCCAGCAGGAGGGACAGCGGGTCGCTGACCCGGTCGGTCAGGTCGATCACCTGCGTGGAGAACGACAGGAAGTGCGTGGACAGCGTCGGCACCCCCGCCAGCACGGCGGCCGTCAGCGCCGACCAGATCACCGACGCCTCCATGGAGCCGGAGACGTCCACGACCAGGATCAGCCGCCAGTCGGCCTCCCGGCGCGAACGCGTGCTGAACACCGGCCGCTCAGGCACCACCACGAGCCGGCCGTCGTCCAGGCGGCGCGTGTGCGCCAGGTTGGCGCGCAGGGTGCGCGGCAGGTCCAGCTTGCCGCCGGGGCGGCGGGTCGGGCGCGGCGTGGCGACCCCGGTCATGGCGGGCCGCAGGCGGGTGGCGAGCTCGCGGGTCAGCTCGTCCACCAGGCGGCGTACGAGCGGGCGCAGCTTGGCCACCTGTTGTTCCGGCAGGCCGCCCGCCAGGGACAGCACGGAGGTCAGCAGGTCCACGGACGGCCGGACGGAGGCGGGGTCGAGTTCGGTCAGCACGTCGTGGCGTCCGGCGTCGGCGGCGCGGGCCAGGACCTCCTCGCGTACCTCGGTGCCGAACAGCTCCTCCAGCTCCTCCGACCACTCGCGTGCCGTGGGGAACGGCGCCTCCTTGCCGCCCCCGTCCCCTGGGGCGGGCCCGAAGTCGTTGGCGCCTTCGCCGCGGCCCGACCCGTACAGCTCGTCCAGGGCGCGGGCGTACGAGCGGGCGTTCGGGGGCAGGTTTTCTGACTCCCGGCCGAGCAGCAACCGCCACCGGTCCGCGGGCCTCAGCCTGCGGTGGATGTCGGTCACGGGGACGGCGACCGCCTCCGGCTCCTCCGAGGTACCGGCCTGCGGTTCATCCGCCGGTGCTGCCGGGGTGCTCTCGATGGGGATGGGGAGCCGGAGCGCGCGCAGGGCCTCCAGTCCGGCCGCGTCGGCGGCGGTCCAGAGGGCCAGCAGCGCCGGTGGAGCGTGCAGGGCCACGTCGAGCCGGTCGCCGAGCCGTTCGGACACCACCCCCAGCAGCCGGGCGCGCCCGGCCGGGCTGAGCGTGTCGAACCCGCCGCGCAACGCCGGCAGCCGGTCCAGGAACTCCTTGTCCGTGAGCCCGTCCACCCGGTTCATGAGCGGGTCGAGCGCCGCCGGAGCCGACTGGAGCAGCGGCCCGGCGGCCGTGAGCACGCCGGTCAGCAACCGGGCCAGCCGCAGGCGGCCGTCGGGGCCGGTGGCGGTGTCGATCCAGCCGGCCGCCCGGTCTCCGAGCGAGGCCGGCCCGTCCAGGTCCAGCAGCACGCGGGCGGCCAGCGCCGCCCCCTGCATGAGAGGCGAGGCCGTACGCGCGAGCACCGCCAGAGCGTCGTCCATCCGCAGGCCCAGGCGCTCCTCGCCGGCCCGGGAGGCGAGGGCGACCAGGGCGACCGCGTCCTCCGGTTGATCGCTGCCCGCCAGCCCCGGCAGGGCGCGTACCGCAGCCTCCAGGAGGGTGCCGGACAGCTCGGCGGCCTGCTCGCGGCCCTCCGGCGTGGTGCCGGGCAGGTGCCGGCGGCGCAGGGCCTCCAGCAGGTCGAGGGCCTGGAGCAGCTCGGCGAGGCTCGCGGTGGCGGGCAGCGTGACGGCGGCGTCGGCGAGGCGGTCGGCCACCAGGTCGGGCAGGTCACAGCCGGCGGCGGCGCGCAGGCCGCCGAGGATGAGGGCGCAGGTCGGCCCGCCGTCCGCCGACTCGCGGCGGTACGTCTCCCGCAGCGTCCCGGCCGCGGCCTGGGCGAGGGTCACACCGCGCACGCCCGCCAGGTCCAGCAGGGCCGGGACCGCTGGGGTCCAGGCCAGCCGCCACCTGGTGGTGAGCGCGGCTCCGTCGCCCGTGCCCATCACCTCGATCGGCTCGCCGTAGGTGACGCCGCAGACGAGGAGGCGCTGCAGGGCCACCTCGCGGCGGGCGTCGAGGTCGGAGCGGAGCGGATCGAGGCGTACCTCACGAGGTTCGGGGTTGTCGGGACACGGGAGGCGCAGGGCGGCGAGATCGGTCTCCACGGCGGGCCCGAGCCCGGAACGCGGCGTGCCGGGCGCGGTCCTGCCCCGCTGGGTGCCGACGAACACGGTGTCCAGGGCCCGTGCCAGAGCACGTCCTCGGCCGAGCGGCTCGCCCTGGCCGAGCACGGTCGTCACCGCCTCCAGCAGCTCGCCGCGCCCGGGGGCGGGCAGGCCGCGCAGGCCGGCCAGGTCGCAGGCGAGCCGCAGCGTCTCGACGGCCTCGCCGGTGCCCGCGGTGTGCCCGGCCGAGCGCAGCTCCCGGCACAGGTCCGTGATGGCGCGCGCGGCGCCGTCCCGGACCTTCCCGGGATCGCCCCCGGCCGCGAACACGGCCTGCTGCCAGCGCGGGTCCCGGATGCCGGCCGGGTAGCCGGACCGGGAGTCGAGCAGGTCGAACGCGTACGGCACGAGCGAGGTCACGGGCACCGGCCCGGCCCCGTCAGCCGGCCCTGCGGCGGGACCGGTGGCCTCGTCGGAGGGCAGGCGGAGCGCGGGCGCGTGGAAGGCGCCGATCACCGCCGCGACCCGGCGGCCACCGGCCGCGGCGGCCGCGAGGACGCGGCGCATGTGGTCCTCGCGGGCCAGGTCCATCGCGGGCACGCCGCCCGCGGTCTCCGCGTCGCGGCGCAGGGCCCAGCCGACGCCGAGGGCGGCGCGGCGGACGGCCTCGGGTTCGCAGCCGGGCGCGAGGACCTCGACGGCGCGGTCCCACATGTCGTCGCCGTCACGACCGCTGCCGGCCCTGGCCAGCCCTTCGGCGAAGGAGACATTCCGCGGGCCCGCCTCCTCGGCGAGGGGAGCCGGCGCGGTGGCGTCCCAGCCGCGGTCGGACAGCGGGAGGTCGCAGCAGACCACCTCCGCCCCGCGCTTCCAGGCCCACCGGATGGCCACCAGCTCGGGCGAGAAGTCGGCGAACGGGTAGAACCCGAGCCCGCCGTCGACCCGGGCCCCCGCGAGCGCCACCGGGGCCTGCGTCCCCGGGTCGGCCAGGTGCGCGAGCCAGGGCTGGAAGTCCGCCGGCAGCTCGATGCAGACCACCTCGGGGTCGGCGGCGTCCAGCAGCGCGGGCAGCACCACGGCCAGGGCGGGGCTGTGGTGCCGCACCCCCAGCAGGTACGGCCGCGACGAGGCCGCCAGCGCGGCGACCGCCTCCCGGGGATCCAGATCCGGGGCGGGCGGATTGAGGCTCTGAGCGGTCAACGGAGGTTCTCCCGCAGGTCCCACAGGCGGCGCCACATCGCCGACCCGTCCTCCGCGCGCCTGCGCACCGGCCCGTCCCAGTAGCCGAGCAGCCGCCCGTGATCCGCGGGGTCGTCCTTGCGCACGACCCCCAGCAGGTGACCGGGCACCAGGTCCAGCACGTCGCCGGTGGGCAGGTACGCCGCCGCCACCCCCAGCGAGGCCGCCACCTGCACGGCCTCGGCCGTGGACATGACGGTCCCGGGGCGTTCGACGTCCCAGCCCTCGGTGGAGCGGCCGGAGCGCAGGTCGCGGAAGACGGTGACCAGCGCGTCGAGCACGGCGTCGTCCACCCCGAAGGTCGCGCCGGCGCGCTCGACGACGGCCGTGGCTTGGCGGCGCACCAGGGAGACCTCGGCGTCGGCGTCGGAGATGGGGCCGACGGTCTCGAAGTTGAAGCGCCGCTTGAGGGCGGCCGACATCTCCGAGACGCCGCGGTCGCGCAGGTTGGCCGTGGCGATGACGGTGAACCCGGACGCCGCCGCGACCTGCGCGTCCTCGGTCCCGGCCAGCTCGGGCACGCTGACTCGCCGGTCGGACAGGATCGACACGAGCGCGTCCTGGACCTCGGGCAGGCAGCGGGTGATCTCCTCCACCCGGGCGACGCGGCCGGAGCGCATGGCGGTCAGCACGGGCGAGTCGACGAGCGCCGTCCGGCTGGGGCCCTGGGCGAGGAGCAGGGCGTAGTTCCAGCCGTAGCGGAAGGCGTCCTCGGTCGTGCCGGCGGTGCCCTGGACGGTGAGCGCGCTGGTGCCGCACACGGCGGCGGCCAGCAGCTCCGAGAGCATCGACTTGGCGGTGCCGGGCTCGCCGACCAGGAGCAGGCCGCGCTCGCCGGCGAGGGTGACGACGCAGCGTTCGACGAGGGCGCGTTCGCCGACGAACTTGGGCGCGATCTTCATCCGGCCGTCCAGCGTCTCGTCGCCGCTGCCGCAGATGAAGGTGACGACCGCGCGCGGGGTCAGCGCCCAGCCGGGCGGGCGGGGGCCGGAGTCGTGGGCGGCGAGGAAGGCGAGTTCGGCGGCGTGGCGCTCTTCGGCGGGCAGCACCTGCCGGGCCGAGGGGGCGCGATCTTCGGTCAAGGTCATGAGAAGAGAAGTCCTCTGAGTCATCGGTGGATGGAATGGGCGCGCCCCGGGGAAGGGGCGCGCCCCGAGCAGGTCAGCGGCGGCGTCCGCGCTTCACCTTCAGCTCCTCGAAGCGTGGCGCGTCGCCGTCCCGCACCCGTCCCCAGGCCCTGGCGTACAGGTCGGCGGCGGGTTCGGCGGGCACGAGCGGCACCCCGGTCGACTCCGTCACGTCGAACAGCGCCAGCTTCCACTGCTCCAGCGGCAGCCGCGGCGCGCTCTGCGTCGTCCACCCGCCGGGCAGGAACAGCGACCGTCCCGCCCGCTCGCGGGTGGCCCGCACGACCAGGTCGGTGTCGGCCAGCTCGGCGTGGGCCGACTTGAGCCGGGCGGGCTTCCAGCCGGTCCACCGCGCCGCGTTCCGGTCGGTCGGGTCGGGCATGGCCAGCAGCATCAGGTACGCGGTCGCGGCGTCCTCGCCCAGCCCGAACTCCTTGGCCACCTCGACGACCAGATGGGGCACGGAACGGCTGGGATCCTGCGGCCACCACGTGCCGTCGGCCCCGCGTTCCCCGGCGAGCGGGTCCCCGGGGTCGGCCAGCAGGGCCTCGAAGCGCGGGCCGCGGACGGTCCGCAGCGCGTCCATGGCCGGGAACGACCCCTCCGAGCCGATGAGGGCCCGCAGGTAGGGGTCGTCGCCGGCCTCGTCCAGGAGCGACACGCGGACGGCGGGCGCGGGCCGGTCGTCGTGGGTGGCCATGAGGACGGCGCCGTACCTTTCGTACCCCTCGCCGGTCTCGGTGGGCATGCCGGCCGCCTTGCGGAAGGCGGGCAGGTCGACGTACCGGCCGAGGTCGAGCAGCAGGCCGGGGGCGGCCAGCCGGTCGCGGACGGCGGCCAGCGCGCCCGGCAGCGCGGCCCTGATCGGGTCGCCCGCGGGCAGCCGGTGCGCGAGCCAGCGCGACATCACGATGGCCGTGTGCAGGGTGTCGGCCGTGAAGCCGGTGGCGTTGCCGTCGGCGGGGTGGGCGCGGTCGCCCCGGATGGCCCAGGCCAGGTCGTGGCCGAGCTCCGGCTCGCCGGCCGGGTCGATGAGGGCGCGCAGCGCGCGGCCGGTGTCCCAGCCGGTCCTGACCGTGCGGGACGCCTCGCCGAGCAGCCATTCGGGCACGGCCGTCTGGTGGCCGATCCTGTCGTTCCAGAGGGCCGCCGCGGCGGCCACGTCGGGGCCGTCGCTCCAGAGCCGGGCGGGCTCCTGAGGCAGCAGCGCGGCGACGACCGCCCGCCGGATCCCGGCGCCGATCTCGCGCAGCTCGTTGCGGGCGATGGCGGCGTCGGCCACCTTCACGCCGATCGTGGTGCGGGTCTCCTTGGCGAGGAAGGAGTGCTCGTACGAGTCGACGGACGGCAGGCCCGCCACGACCAGCCGGGCCATCGTCAGCGAGACACCGGTGAGCCGGGAGAACTCCTCGGCCGCCTCCGGCCGCCACGGCGCGGGCCCGCGTTCGGCCAGCTCGGCGCGGAACGCCTCCAGCCACCCCTGCGGCCGGTCCACGCCGACCGGGCCGGAGGAGCCCAGCGTGTACGGCTGGGGCACGTCGAACCGCCCGGACGGGTCGTGGAACAGCGCACTCCACCGGGTCGTGGAGTCGTCGGGCGAGTCGTGGCCGAAGAGCACCAGGAACGCGCCGCCCTCCAGCGGCAGGACCCCGAGCTGCCAGGTGCCCTCGCGCCACTCGCCGTCGGGCTTCTTCAGATACCGGTTGGGCAGGTGGACGGCGACGCGGCGCCACCGCGACGGGTCGGCCGCCGTGGGCAGCCCGGCCTCGGCCAGCCCCTGCAGCAGCCGCTCCTGCGGGACGCGGTGCTCCTCGGCGATGGTCGCCGATCCGCTGCGGTAGGCCACCGCGGCCAGGTGGTCGAGCATCGGCTCCCAGTCCAGGCTGGAGGACGGCAGTCCCGGCCGGTCGAGGTGGATGTGGCCCACCCCGGCCGGAGCGTCATCCGCCAGCGCCTGGATCCTCCGGATCTGCTGGAAGGCCCCGTCGGTCTCGTGGCGCCAGTAGTAGGAGGTGGAGAAGTCCAGCCCGCTGAGCGCCTCCTGGAGCTCGTAGTCCGTGGGGCCCACGGGAGCCTGCTCGCGGTGTCCGCCGGCCAGCGCCTCGGTGAGCCTGGCGGCGACGGCGTCCAGCGAAGCCTGCTGCGCGCCGGCGAACCGCACGATCCCGGCGATGCCCGCCACCAGCCCGTCGTGGCTGACCTGGGGCAGCAGCTCCCGGATCCGCGCCGGCAGGTCCTCCTCAGGGGCTGCGGCCAGCAGCCGCGAAGCGGTGTCCGGGCCGAGCTCACGCAGGGCGGCCGACCCCTCGGGGTCCCTCGGCCGCAGGTGGTGCCAGTAGCGCAGCGGCGGCAGGATGATCGTGCCCTCGCCGAACGCGCCGGGAGCGGCGTCGGTCTTGGCGGTGGCGACGAGCACACCCTCGGCGTCGACCAGTTCGACCCGGTAGCTCCCCTTCAGGACGGCCACGGGCCGGTCGGTGCCGGGGAAGGTTAGGATGCGCGCCGGTTTGCCGCCGTCGGGCGGGAGGGTGATCGCGCGGCCGGACAGGTCCTCGCCGCGCAGCGAACCGTCGGGCAGCCGCGTCACCCGCCAGCCGACCAGCCCGCCCACGGGAACGCTCCCCGGGGTCGCCTCCTCGGACGGGGCGGGCAGCAGCCAGCCGCTCTCGAACGTCGTGCCCGCGGGGATGTCGGTGAGGAAGGCGGGCATGCTCTTCCTGCCGTGCTGCCCGCTGACCGGGTCGTACTCGTGCCAGCCGACAGTGTCGTGGTCGGAATCGTCCCAGGTCCACACCCAGTAGGAGGTGCCGTCGGTGATCACGGACCGTTCGAGGGGGACGGTGGTGTCGCCGGGGTGCACCACGCCGAGCCCGGTGGTGCGCCCGCCGCCGGGCAGCGCCAGGGTGACCGCGTCGTCGCCGCGGTACCAGTCCATGCGCGTGCCCCGGGTGCCGCTCTGGGTCTCGATGGGGTGGATACGGTCGGCGGAGGTGTGCCAGTAGCCGCGGTAGGCGTAGTCGGCGGTGCGGGAGTGCCAGTAGACGAGCAGGTCGCCGTCCACGTAGTGGTAGCCGATGTCGTTCCACGTGTCGTTGGGCGGGACGCGCAGGTCGTGGGTGAGCACGGCGCCCTCGCGATCGAGCACGCGGACCTGCCGGGAGCCCGCCGCGATCAGGTACGGCCAGGCGTCGGCGACCACGATGTCGTCGACGTCCTTCCTCGGTACGAGGGTCGCGGCGGCCTCCTCCCAGGCCGGCCAGCCCAGCTCGTCGAAGATCCCGGTCCGCAGCGTACGGGCGAGCACGGGGGAGACGTCGGCCGCGGCGGCCTGGCGTACCTCGTCCTCGGCCAGGACCAGGGCCTCGCCCGGCAGCCAGGACAGCCGCCGCAGCGCCCCGGGCAAATCGGGCAGCCCGGCGGACGCCGACCGCGCGCAGACCCTGCGCACCCACTCGGCCAGCATCGGCCGGCTGCCGTCGGAGGCGGCCAGCAGGCGGACGGCGCGCAGCCCGTCGGAGTCGCCGGTGAACGTGTCCGCCGAGCGCTGGAAGGCCGCCGTGAACCGGCCGTCGGCGGCCAGCGCGGTCAGGTCGCGCTGCCCCTCGCCCTTCGCCCAGTGCTCCAGCCGCAGGTAGTCGCGCTCATCGGGGTCGGCCACGGGCAGGCCGAGCGCGAGGAAAAGGTCGAGCAGATCGACGTCGTACGAGTCCGTCAGCCGGGTCGTGGTGCCCGCGAGCTCGGCGCGCAGCCGGTCGGCGGCCCGCTCGACGAGCGTGTAGAGGACCGGCAGCCGCGGCGGCAGGCCATAGGTGGCGTTGCGGGTGGTGAGGAAGCGCCGGAGCCAGCCCGACACGCCGTCCTCCGGCACCTGGCCCGAGACGAGCTCGTCGACGGCGCCCGCCGCCTCGAGGACGTCCAGCCACACACCGGGCACGTCGTTGTCGTGGCTCTGCGGCATGACGGCGAGCAGCGTCGCGCGCACCTCGGGCTCGCGTGCGCCCAGCGCGCCGATCGCCGCGCGGTGGGCCTTCCACCAGCCGGTGGCGGCCCGCAGGGTGGCGGGCAGGGCGAGCAGCTCGCGCAGGTACGACTGCTCGGTCGCGTCGGCGTCCACGCCGGCCGCCCTGGCCAGGCGGCGCAGGTCGGTGGCCATCTGGGCGGAGGGGGGCATCCCGCCCGCCGTGCGCCGCACGCACAGCTGGGAGAAGCGGCGCAGGGCCTCGTCGGCGGACACCCGGGCGGCCAGCTCCCTGGCGTAACCGGACAGCACCTTGACCGGCAGCGCGCCCGCCAGCGCGAACTCCAGGAACACCGAGTCGAGCCGGTCCTCGTCGACCTCCAGCCCGTGCTCGGCCTCCGCCTTGCGGGCGCTGGAGAACATCTGGGAGGCGTAGGTGGCGTTCTCCACGCCGATGAACACCCGCCCGGCCTGCTCGTAGAACGTGGGCAGGAAGTGCGGCACGGACGCGCCGAGCCGGCGGGCCAGCTCGTGGTAGCCGTCGAGCGCGTTCTTGGGCTTGGACTTGGCCTGGCGGGAGATCCGCTCCAGCTCCGGGACGACGGCGAGCGCGTGCTGCCCGTCGCCGGGGTAGTGCACCAGCACCCACTCGGGGAACCCGAGCGAACGCCTTAACCCGAGCCCGACCACCTCCGGCTCTCCGTCGGGCGCCAGGCCCAGGAACCCGGCGGCCAGGTCCTCGGCCGCGCCCAGCTCGCCCGCGACCAGGCGCACGACCACGCGGTCGTCGAGCACGGGGTGACGGTAGCGGCGGGCGGTCATCGGCACGGCGCCCTCGACCGCGCTCTCGGTGTCCGGCGGCAGGATCGCTCCGGCCTTCAGGAGTTGCTCACTCATGCGTCCTTGCCCTCCTCGACCTTGCGCCCCGCGTACAGCGCCGCGGCCATCCGCATCCCCTCCGACCAGGCCACCGGGCCGACCTCACGCAGCGGCAGCGTCCTGCCGTCGAGGTCCTGCCAGGTCAGGCCGCCCGTGGTCACCTCGTCCTCCCAGTACGGCTCGCCGATCCAGACGCTCGCCTCGGTGATGGCCCCGGCGTCGCGGACCCGGCAGGTGGCGTAGCCGCCGGTGACCCGGTAGCCGAGCGTGGTGGCCCGCGCGGCCAGGCCGAAGCGGGAGTCGTACGTGCCGCCGGAGAACTCCGTCACGGTCGTCGCCCTGACGTCCAGGTCGGCGGGCTTGCGCCAGGTGGCGCGGTGGATCTGCTCGACCTTCTGGACCACGCCCAGCTCGGCGGCGAACTCCCGCAGGTCGTCGAGGTCGGGCAGCAGCACCGGGTGGGGCAGCGTCACCGTGCGCGGCGACAGCCGTACGGTCTCGCCGTCGAGGTTGACCACGCGCAGCTCGCCCGTCTCGGTGGCGTCGCGCAGGAAGCCCACCTCGTCGGGGTCGTCGCCGACCACGGCCAGGTCGCGCAGCGCCGACTGCCACGCCTCGTCCGGCCACACCCGGGCCAGCAGCCCGGTCGGCACGGGCAGTGACGACACCATCCACAGGTCCGCCTGCGCCACGCACGCGGCGGCATGGCGGCCGAGCCACTCGGCGAAGCGGCGCAGCCGGTCCACCTCGGGGTGATCACGCAACGCCTTCGGCAGCGATTTCAGCTGCCGTCCCGCCGATCGGCCGGAGGTGGCTCGCGCCGCCACCCGGCCTTCTATCAGGGCAACCTCGTACCCGTCGCCCGCTGCCAGCCAACCCAACGGTCCCCGCCTTCCAGACGCCCGAATCCGGGCATGAAACCTCGAATGAGCAGGGGTTTCCGTGCCCCTGCCGCTGTTGTTGCGCCGAACCTAGCGGCCTTGACCGACAAATGCGTGGATCTCGCGAATTATCGGGCAAGCGGTCTTGTCACGGTGCGGGCCGTGCCCGACGATCGTCGCGACGGGCGAGCGCGCGGGGGTGACGGTTCGTGGGTGGCAGGTCTTCGATCGTGATCGGCGGGCTGGCGGCGGTCCTGTCCCTGACGTCGTGCAGCGGCGGCGGGCCTGCGGGAACGACCCCCTCCACGACGAGCTCCCCGTCCGCCGGCACACCGTCCGCCGGCACACCGTCCCCCAGCGCGCCGGTCGCCTGGGCGCAGGGCCTCTGCCTTGACGTACGCGTGCCCAAACCGGACACCCAGGTCCCGGCGCCGGTCGACTGCACCCTGGCGACGGCCGGCGTGCGGATCATCCGGCTGGTGGCCCAGGGAGAGGGCGCCGCGAAGTGCCCGCCCGACTCCGACGGCTGGCTGGACGCCCCGGGAGGCTCCCGGACGGCCTGCCTGCGCAACCGCGTCGGCCCGCACCCCGGAGACCCCGGCAAGGGCGGCGGCGTCCTGAAGGCCGGCGACTGCACGCTCATCCAGGACGGCGACGTTCAGGAACGGGCCTGTTTCGACGCCCACGGCCCCGGCAGGATCCGCTCCTTCACCAGGACGAAGAAGGCGTGCGAGCGCAGGATCTGGTCGTACGCCTACAAGTGGAACGGCTCGTACGTCTGCGTCGGCCCCGGCGAGGACGCCACGGATGTCGGCCCCAGATACGAGCCCGGCAGTTGCCTGACCGCGCCGAAGACCAAGAAGCGCAAGACCGTGTTCGGGACCGAGACGGCCATCGTCGGCGGCCTGAAGAAGACGCCGTGCAAGGGCGGGAAGGCGTGGGGGAAGGTGGTCGGGCATGTCAGCATCGAGTTCGAGTGCGAGCGCCCGGCCGACTACTCGGTGACGACCAACACCACGATGTACGGGCTGCCGCACGGCCCCGACCCTTACCCGTCCGTCACCTGCATCCGGCGATTGTGACCCCCGATAGGCTTCCGGCATGATCTTAGTGACCGGTGCCACCGGCAACGTCGGCTCCGAACTCGTCGCCGCGCTGGCCTCGGCCGGCCGGCCGGTCCGGGCGCTCGTCCGGGACCCGCACCGCGCCGCCCTCCCGGCCGGCGCCGAGCCCGTGACCGGCGACCTCAACCGGCCGGAGAGCCTGGCCGGAGCGCTCGACGGCGCCCAGGGGCTGTTCCTCATGCCGGGCTATGCGGACATGCCCGGGCTGCTGGCCCTGGCCCGCGACGCCGGCGTGCGGCACGTCGTGCTCCTGTCCGGCGGCTCGGCCGCGCTGGAGGACCTCGGGAACGCCGTCTCCCGCTACATGACGCTCTCGGAGCGGGACGTGCGCGAGTCGGGCCTGGCCTGGACCTTCCTGCGGCCCAGGTCGTTCATGTCCAACGCGCTGCGCTGGCTCCCGCAGCTCGAGGCCGGCGACGTGGTGCGGGTGCCGTTCGCCGATGTGCCGGTCGCGGCCGTCGACCCGTACGACATCGCGGCCGTCGCGGCCCGCGCGCTGCTGAGCGGCGAGCACGAGGGCCGGATCCACGAGCTGACCGGCTCCCGCGCGCTGCTGCCCGCCGACCAGGTCGCCGTTCTCGGCCGGGTGCTGGACCGGGACCTGCGGTGCGAAGGGCTGACGAACAGCGAGGCGCGCGCCGAGATGGAGGCGGGGATGCCGGTCGAGTACGTCGACGCCTTCTTCCAGTTCTTCGTGGACGGCACGCTCGACGAGACGACGGTCCACCCGACCGTGGAGGACGTGCTCGGACGGCCGCCGCGCACGTTCGAGCAGTGGGCGCGGGACCACGCGGACGCCTTCCGCAAGAGCTAGCCCGCCAGGTGGGTGGGGGCGAACATGCGCAGGGTCGCGGGCAGCACGACGACGCTCGGCCCCGGGGTCCGCAGCGCCCGCGCCAGGTCGCTCTCCAGGTTCTCCGGAGTGGTGCGCCGGGCCGGGACGCCGAAGGCCGCCGCGAGGGCGGCGAAGTCCGGCCTGGCCAGCTCGGTCCCCGTGGCGGCGCCGAACGCGTCCGTCATGTACTCGCGCAGGATGCCGTAGCCGCCGTCGTCCACGATCAGCCAGGTCACGTCGAGCCGGTGCTGGTGCAGCGTGGCGAGCTCGGCCAGGCCGTACATGGCCCCTCCGTCGCCGCTGACCGCGAGCACCGGCCCGCCGGTGGCGGCGGCCGC
This sequence comes from Nonomuraea sp. NPDC052116, assembly GCF_040680035.1. Taxonomy (NCBI): domain Bacteria; kingdom Bacillati; phylum Actinomycetota; class Actinomycetes; order Streptosporangiales; family Streptosporangiaceae; genus Nonomuraea; species Nonomuraea sp. NPDC052116. Next base: position 101,345 of record NZ_JBFAWA010000024.1, read on the forward strand.
GCCGAGCGCGGCGGGCAGCGCGTAGCCGAGCCCGCCCGCGCCCTGCGCCGACTCCATCGGCCGCGGCCAGGCGGACCAGGCCCAGTACGCCAGGATCGTCATGTCCCAGAAGCTCAGGGCCTGTTCCGGTAGCGCGCGGTCGATGGCCGCGAGCAGCGACCGTTCGAGCGCGAGGTCCTGCGCGTCCAGCCGCGCGGCGACGCGCCCGAGCACGTCGCGCACCGCCGACCGGGCCGCCGGTTGGGCTACTGCCCTGTCCCGGCCGGTACGCGCGCCCTTCACGGCCCGCGCCAGCTCCTCCAGCGCCGCCCGGGCGTCCGCGTGCACGGCCAGCCCCGGATGGTTGGACTCGAGCTTGCCGAGATCGGCCTCGATCTGCACGACCCGGCCGCGCGGCCGCATCGTGTGGTAGTTGCTGGACAGTTCCCCCAGCCCCGAGCCCACGACCAGCAGCACGTCGGCCTCCTCCAGGAACGCCGTCAGGTGCCGGTCCTCCAGCCACGACTGGAGCGACAGCGGGTGCTCCCAGGGGAAGGCGCCCTTCGCGCCGAACGTGGTGGCGACCGGCGCGTTCAGCTCCTGGGCCAGCTCCAGCAGGGCCGCCTGGGCGCCGGCGCGCACCACCCCGCCGCCGGCCAGGATCACCGGATCGGCCGCCCGTACCAGCAGGTCCGCCGCCGCGGCGACGAGCTCGGCCCTCGGGACGAGCGGTCTCGGCGCCACCCGGAGCTCGGTCACCGCCGGGATCCCGGTCTCGGCGAGCAGCACGTCCTGCGGGATCTCCACCAGGACCGGGCCCGCGGGCGCGGTCAGCGCGAGCTCCCACGCCTCGGCCAGCGCCGGCGCGATCTGCCCGGCCGTCCACACCACGTGGGCCGACTTCACGACGTCCCTGAAGGCCGCGGCCTGGTCCGGCAGCTCGTGCAGGTAGCCCTTGCGCCGCCCGCCCAGCCCGTCCGCGGGGATCTGGCTGCTGACGGCCAGCACGGGGACGGCGGCCGCGCGGGACTCCATGAGCGCGGGGAGGGTGCCCAGCGCGCCCGGGCCGGTGGAGACCAGGAAAGGCGTGACCGAGCCGGTCGCGCGCGCGTGGCCGTCGGCGGCGAAGGCGACGCTCAGCTCGGTACGGCACCCCACGTAGCGCAGGTCAGAGCGGCGCAGCGCGTCGAACAGGCCGAGCGCGTGCTGCCCCGGCTCGCCGAAGACCGTGGTGGCGCCGAGTGCGGCCAGCGACTCGACGACCAGGTCGCCGCCCGTCCGCACGGCTTGTCCCCGTGACATGGTCGGATCCCTTCCTCTACAGGACCTTGGCCAGGAAGGCCCTGGTCCGCTCGTGCCGGGGCCGGGCGATCAGCTCGGCGGCCGGTCCCGCCTCGACGACCAGCCCGTCGTCCATGAAGACGACGTGGTCGGCGACCTCGCGGGCGAACCCGATCTCGTGCGTCACCACGACCATCGTCATCCCTGCTCCGGCCAGGTCCTTCATCACGTCGAGGACCTCTCCGACGAGCTCGGGGTCGAGCGCGCTGGTCGGCTCGTCGAACAGCATCAGCTTGGGCTTCATGGCCAGGGCCCGGGCGATCGCCACGCGCTGCTGCTGGCCCCCGGACAGCTGATCGGGGCGGTGGCCGGCCCGCTCCTCCAGGCCGACCCGCCGCAGCAGGTCGAGCGCCTCCTGCCGGACGGCCTCGCGGGGGCGGCCGAGCACGTACACGGGCGCCTCCATGACGTTCTCCAGCGCGGTGCGGTGCGGGAAGAGGTTGAAGCGCTGGAACACCATGCCGATGTCCCGCCGCTGGTCGGCCACCTCGCGCGGGCGCATCTCGTACTTCTTGCCGCCCGAGCGGCGGTAGCCGACCAGGTGGCCGTCGACCCAGATCTCCCCGGCGTCGAGCCGTTCGAGGTGGTTGACGCAGCGCAGGAAGGTCGACTTGCCCGAGCCCGACGGGCCGAGCAGGCACACCACCTGGCCGGCGTGGACCGTCAGGTCGATGCCCTTGAGCACCTCGACCTTCCCGAAGCTCTTGCGCACGCCCCGCGCGCTGAGCAGTTCGTTCACGATCGGCCTCCAAACCGTCGTTCGAGCCGTGACTGGGCCAAGGTCAGCAGCGTGGTCAGGACGAGGTACCAGAGGCTGGCGACGATCAGCAGCGGGATCTGCTGGAAGTTGCGGCCGTAGATCAGCTGGGCGCTGGTCAGCAGGTCAGGGAGGCCGATGACCAGCACCAGGGAGGTGAGCTTGAGCATCGAGATCGTCTCGTTGGCGGTCGGCGGCACGATCACCCGGGCCGCCTGGGGCAGGATGACGCGCCGGTAGACCAGCGCGGGCCGCATGCCCAGCGCCTCGGCGGCCTCCCGCTGCCCGTGGTCGACCGAGCCGATGCCCGCTCTGACGATCTCGGCCATGTACGCCGCCTCGTTCAGCCCGAGGCCGAGGATGGCCGCGGTGAACGGGGTGATCAGCGCGTTGACCGGCGCGGAGAAGAACTCGGGGCCGAAGGGGACGCCGAGGCTGATCCGCGGCATCACGGCGCCCAGGAAGAACCAGAACAGCAGCTGGACCAGGATGGGCGTGCCGCGGAAGAGCCAGACGTAGGCGGCGGCGACCCAGCGCAGCAGCGGATTGTCCGACAGCCGCATGATCGCCAGCGCGGTGCCGAGCACGGCGCCCGCCAGCATGGCCAGCGCCGTCAGCTCGACCGTGAGCAGCAGCCCGCGCATGATCGAGCGTTCGAAGAGGTAGCCGGCCACCAGGTCGGGCCGGAGCGCCGGGGTGGTCACCACGAAGTTGACCGCCATCGCGGCCAGCACGGCGAGCACCGCGGCGGCCACCCACCGGCCGGGCCGCCGCAGCGGCACGATCGGCTCCCGGGCGGCAGTCATGCGCCCGCGTTGATCGCGGCGTCCTTGAACGCCTGCGCCTGCAGGTTCCACTTGGCCAGGAGCTGGTCGTAGGTGCCGTTCGCGATGAGCTTCTTCAGCGCCGCCTGAACGGCGTCACGCAACTGCGGCTTGCTCTTGGGGACCGGGATGCCGACGGGAAGCGGGTCGATCGCGCTCACCGCGACCTCGAACTGCTGCGGAGCCTGCTTCACGCTGTAGGCCAGGGTCAGGTCGAGCGCGGCGACCATGTCGGCCCGCCCGGACTGCAGGGCCTGCACGGCGCTCGCCTGGTCGGGGAAGGGGACCTTCTCCACGGCCGGTTTTCCGGCCCCGGCGCACTTCTTCGTGACGTCGTCCACGAGCAGGTCGCCGGTCGCGGCCTTCTCGACCGCGACCTTCCTGCCGCACATGTCGAGGGTCTCCTTGATCCCCTGCGGGTTGCCCTTGGCCACCATGAGCGCCGACCCGGACTTGAGGTAGTCGACGAAGTCCACCTGTTCCTGGCGTTCCTTCTTGTCGAGCATGCTGGTCAGGCCGAGGTCGTAGCGGCCCGCGTTGAGGCCGCCGATGATGCCGTCGAAGCTGACGTTCTCGAAGGCGAACTGCACGCCCAGCACCTCGCCGAGCGCCTTGCCGAGGTCGGCGTCGAACCCGAGCACGGTCTTGTTGTCGGTGTCGAAGAACTCCATGGGCGGGAAGGAGACGCCCGAGGCCACCCGTACCTTGCCGGCCTGCCGGATGTCGGCCGGGAGCAGCTGGGCGACCGCCTCGTCCTTCGCGCCCGCCGCGATCTCAGTCCTGGGCGCCGTCGTGGTGGTCTCCTCGGGCGCGGCGCAGCCGGTGAGGGCCAATCCGGTGAAGAGGGCGATGGCAAGTTGTCTTCTCATGTCGTGCCGTGCCTTCCCGAACAGGGGCGAATGACTACCGAGTGTGAAGGCCGTACCCCCCAACCTTCAATCGGGGCAGCACTCAAGACCCGCCATATCCTTTGTGGGTGACCACAAAGGTGTCCGTGGAGGACCTGCTGCGCTCTCCCGCGCTCCAGCTACGGCTCCTGGCCGGTGAGGCGGGGCTGGGGCGGTCGGTGTCGTGGGCGCACGTCAGCGAGCTCGACGACCCCACGCCATGGCTGCTCGGCGCGGAGGTCATCATGACGACGGGGATCGCGATCCCGCGCCAGGCCGCCAAGCAGCGCGCCTACCTGGAACGGCTCGACGACGCGGGCGTGTCCGCGCTCGCCCTGTCCGCGCAGCTGCACGTGCCGCCGCTGCACGACGCGTTCATCCAGGCCGCCGAGGAGCGGGGGATGCCCGTGCTCGAGGTGCCGCTGGCCGTGCCGTTCATCGCGATCGCCCAGGAGGTGGCCGCGGCCGTGCAGGAGGACGCCAGGCAGCGCCTCGGTGCGCAGCTGCAGGTGTTCGGGGCGCTGCGCTGGCTGGCGGCCGAGGACCTCGACAGCGCGACGCTGTTCAAGCGGCTGGAGCGGCTGTCCGGATACGAGGTCTATCTGTGCACCCCGCAGGGGCGGCCGCTGCTGCCGGGGGTGCCGGTGCCCGACGTCGCGGTGCTGCCTTCCGAGCCGGAGGCGCCGCCGACCATCCCCGGCGGTTTCGTCCTGCCCGTGCCCGCGCCGGGAGGTCCGGCGGGCTTCCTCGTCGCCTTCGAGCGCCAGGGGGCCAGGCCCGCCGGGCTGGCCGTGGTGCAGCACATCGCCACGGTGGCCGCCCTGCAGGTGGCCATGGCCCGCAACGAGCGCGAGACGCTACGCCGCCAGGGCGCCGAGACCCTGTCCGAGCTGCTCCAGGACGTCCTCGACCCGGCCGCGGCGCGGCGGCGCCTGGTCAGGATGGGCATCCCCGTGGAGGCGGAGCTGGCCCTCCTCGTGATCAGGAACGTGCCCGACGAGGCCATCCACCGGGCGCTCGACGACGCGCCGCACCTGATGCTGCGCCGGGGCGACGACCGCTACGTGCTCGGCTCGCCCGCCCTCGGCCCGGCGATCGCCGCGCTGCCGGGCGTCGCGGCGGGCATGAGCAGGCCGTTCCCGCCGGGGGAGTCCATGCAGATCCCCAAGCGGGAGGCGGTGTGGGCGGCCTCCTCGGCGTCCGAGTCGGGGCGCGCGCTGATCCACTACGGCGACGACACCACCGGCCGGTGGCTGCCCGACGACCCGTGGGCGCTCACCGCGCTGGTCGAGAACGTGCTCGGCAAGGCGCTCGCCTACGACTCCGCGCACGGGTCCCAGCTCCTGACGTCCGTGCGTACCTGGATGGAGCGCGACCGGCGTACCGAGGACGCCGCGACCGCGCTGCACATCCATCCCAACACCCTGGCCTACCGCCTGCGCAGGTTCGCCGAGCTGACGGGCCGCGACCTGACGTCCACCGCCGCGTTCGCGGAGGTCTGGCTGGCCCTGCGGGCGGGTCGCCAGCTCGGTCTCATGGACTGACGCCGCGACAGCTCGGGATGCCCGGCCCCGGGTGGCCGGGGCCGGGCGGCGCGGTCAGGGCTCAGGCGTCCTCGTCCACCTGGATGGCGGACGCCGGGCAGACGGCGGCGGCCTCACGTACGGCGGCGTGCCGGTCCGCGGCGGGCTCGGCCTCCAGCAGGATGACGATGCCGTCGTCCTCGTTCTGGTCGAACACCTCCGGCGCGATCAGCACGCACTGGCCCGCGCCGCAGCACTTGGCCTCGTCCACGATGATCTTCATCTGAGTCTCCTCCTCACCAGCGGACCGGGACCTGGCGCAGGCCGCCGACCACGAGGCCCTCCACCCGGTGCAGCTCCTCCACCGGCACGGCCAGCTCCAGCGTGGGCAGCTTGCGCAGCAGCACCTCCAGGACGACCTGCAGCTCGGTGCGGGCCAGGGACTGGCCGAGGCAGGAGTGGGAGCCGGAGCCGAAGGCCAGGTGCGGGTTCGGGGTGCGGGTCAGGTCCATCTCGGCGGCCGCGTCGAAGACGCTCTCGTCGCGGTTGGCGGCGGCCATGCTGCAGATCACGGTCGTGCCGCGGGGCAGCACCGTGCCGCTGACCTCGGTCTCCTCCTTCAGGTAGCGGGGCAGGCCGAAGCCGGAGTTGGCGTCGAAGCGCAGCACCTCCTCCACCGCCGTACGCACCAGCGACGGGTCGGCCAGCAGCCGCTCCCAGCGGGCGCGGTCCGCCAGCAGCATCCCCACCATCTTGCCGATCATGTTGGCGGTGGTCTCGTGCCCGGCCACGAGCAGCCCCATCCCGGTGGCCAGCAGCTCGACGTCCGTCAGGCCCTCGCCCTCGGCGGCGCTCGCCTCGATCAGCTCGCTGAGCAGGTCGTCGCCCGGCGTCTCCCGCTTGGCGGCCACGTGCTCGGACATGTACTGGATGAACTCGGCCTGCGAGGCGTCGGTCTCCGCCTGGGTGAACTTGGTCAGGTTGAGCAGGCTGTCCGACCAGTGGGCGAAGCGGTCCCGGTCGGAGGCGGGCACGCCGAGCAGGTCGCAGATCACGTACACGGGCAGGGGGAAGCCCAGGGCCGCCTTGAGGTCGCCGGGGGCGCCGCGCTCGACCATGTCGTCGATGAGCTGCTCGGCGATCTGCGCCATGGCGGGCCGCAGGGCGGCCATGCGCTTGGCGGTGAAGTACTTGCCGACCAGGCGCCGCCACCGCTGGTGCGGCTCCCCGCTGTCCGGGATGATCGCCGCCATCTCGCTGCTGAACAGCCCGCCGTCGTCGTTGGCCGACAGCCGGGCCGCGTCGGGCGCGTTCAGCAGGCGGGTGAAGCGCGGGTCGGCCAGCACCTGCTTGACGTCCTCGTACCGGGTGAGCAGCGTGGCCTCGTCGCCGCTGGGCAGCGTGACCCGCGCGACCGGGCACTTCCCCCGCAGGTCCGCCCACTCGGTGGGCGGCTCCAGCGCCGCCTCGCTGGGGATCGGATAGCTCAGGACCTGCTCGCTCTGCGTCATGCGGTATCTCCTCAAAAGGGTACGGAACTGGCGATGTTGCGCTCCAGGAATACCGGACGATGTCGTCCGGTTGCTACCGTACTCCTATGCCCAACACGCGTCGACCCAACAGAGGCCCCAGCGCCGCCGCCGAGAACCGCGCGGCGCTGATCGAGGCGGCCCGCGAGCTGTTCGCCACCGACGGCTTCGACGCGCCGCTCACCTCGATCGCGCGGGCGGCCGGGGTCGGCCAGGGCAGCCTCTACCGGCACTTCCCCGACCGCGTCAGCCTCGCGCTGGCCGTGTTCGACGACGGCATCAAGGCGCTGGAGGCGCTGGCCACCGACCCCGCGGCCACGCTCGACGACGTGCTGGCGCTGACGACCGATCAGGCGATCGCCTCGACGGCGTTCATCGCGATGGTCAGCGCCACGGATCCGCGCATCATGAGCCTGCGTTACCAGGTGGAGGCGCTGCTGGAGGGGCCGCTGGCGAGGGCGCGGGAGGCCGGCCGCGTGCGCGAGCACGTCACCGCCGAGGATCTGGTGACGGCGTTGGGCATGATCGCGGGACTGCTCGCCAAGATACCGGCGGACCTGCGGCGCGAGACCGCCGACAGGGCGTGGCTGCTGCTCCGTAAGGGCCTGGAGCCCTGATCCCCGGGGCGGCGGGCGCGGGAGGCGCCCGCCGCCTTCCGATCCGGTCGCGTCAACGCGTCCGGGTCGTGTAGGAATGGGCGCCGGCTCCGGCCAGGGCGCCGCCCTCCACGATCAGGTACTCCTCGCGGATCGGCGTGCCCTCCAGCCACGATTCGAGGATCTCGCGGGTGCCGGCGGCGTAGCGCGCCTGGGCCGACAGGGAGGAGCCGGAGATGTGCGGGGTCATGCCGTGGTGCGGCATGGTCCGCCACGGGTGGTCGGCGGGCGCGGGCTGGGGGTACCAGACGTCGCCCGCGTAGCCGGCGAGCTGCCCGCTCTCCAGCGCGCGCACGATCGCGTCGCGGTCGGCGATCCTGGCGCGGGCGGTGTTGATCAGGTACGCGCCCCGCTTCATCGAGCCGATCAGCTCGTCGCCGAACAGCCCTTCGGTCTGCGGGTGGAGCGGCGCGTTGACGGTCACCACGTCGCAGTGCGGGACCATGGCGGCGGCGTCCGCGTGGAAGGTGAGCCCGAGCTCCTCCTCGACCTCGCGCGGCAGGCGGTGCTTGTCGGTGTAGTGCAGGTGCACGTCGAACGGCTTGAGCCGGCGCAGCACCGCCGTGCCGATGCGGCCGGCGGCGACGGTGCCGACGTGCATGCCCTCGACGTCGTAGGAGCGGGCGACGCAGTCGGCGATGTTCCAGCCGCCGTCCAGCACCGTCTGATGGGACGGCAGGTAGTTGCGCACCAGGGACAGGATCATCATCACGACGTGTTCGGCGACGCTGATGCTGTTGCAGTAGGTGACCTCGGCGACGGTGATGCCGCGGGCGATGGCGGCGTCCAGGTCCACGTGGTCGGAGCCGATGCCGGCGGTGACGGCCAGCTTCAGCCTGGGCGCGCGGGCGATGCGCTCGGCCGTCAGGTACGCGGGCCAGAACGGCTGGGAGATCACCACGTCGGCGTCGGCCAGCTCGCGGTCGAACTCCGAGTCGTCGCCGTCCTTGTCGGAGGTGACCACCAGCGTGTGGCCGCGTTCTTCGAGGAAGCGGCGCAGGCCCAGCTCGCCGGAGACGCTGCCGAGCAGGTGGCCGGGGGTGAAGTCGATCGCCTTGGGGCTGGGCAGCGTCTGGCCGCCCGGGTAGCCGGTCAGCGCGGGCAGGCCGTCCCGCGCGTAGGTGGTCGGGTATCCGTCGATCGGGTCGTCGTACAGCACGCACAGCACCTTGGCCATGGCCTCTGCTCCTCGTCGGTCGGGAATGATCTCACTGTCCGCCGACGTATATCCGCAGGTCAAAGCGTTTGTTCCTATCGGGTGATAGAGGGCTTCTATCCCAGGTGGTCGTGGGTCAGCCGGTCGAACACCTCGCGCAGATCGAGGTCGCGGGCGAGGTCCAGCAGCGCCCGCGCCATCACCGGCTCCGGGCCCGTACCGGCCAGGACGAGCCCCACGCGCGGCTCCCGGGCGGGCCGCTCCAGCCGGACGACCCGCATGCCCTCGGGCACCCCGAACATGTGCAGCCACGCGTGCGCGATCACGCTGGACCAGCGGTGGGTCGCGACGTGCGCGAACAGGGCCGAGACGGTGTCGGTCTCGATCGCGGGCACGGCCACCGCCCCGGCCTGCCGGAAGTTGGCGTCCAGGATGCGGCGGTTGCGCATCTCGGGGGCCAGCAGGCACAGCGGCAGCGCGGCCACCTCCGCCCAGCGCGCCACCCGGCGCTCGGCCAGCTCGCCGTCGGACGGCGTCAGCAGCAGGTAGCGCTCCTCGTAGAGCGGATGCACCTCGCCGAACTCCTCCTCGTCGTCGAGGTACGTCATCGCCATGTCGATCTCGAACTCGGCCAGCCGCCGCGTGATCTCCCGCGACGACAGCGAGGTCAGCAGCACCCGTACGTGCGGGTAGCGCTCGCAGAACGGCGTGGTCAGCAGCGAGGCGGCGGTCAGCGCGGTCGGGATCGCGCCCATCCGCAGCGTGCCCGACAGCCCTTCGCGCATCTTCGACAGGTCCTGGCGCAGGGCGTCGGCGTCGGCGAGGATCCGGTGGGCCCACAGCAGCACCCGCTCGCCCTCCGGGGTCAGCCCGGCGAAGCGCTGGCCGCGCCGGACGAGGGGGACGTCCAGCTCGCGTTCGAGCTTGCGGATGGCCGCCGACAGCGACGGCTGGGAGACGTGACAGGCCGCGGCGGCACGGGCGAAATGCCGCTCCCGGGCCAGGGCCACCAGATACTCCAACTGGCGCAACAGCACGCCATAGGATGCCCCGCGGGCCCCTGCCGCGTCCATCTTTTCGCGGGGTCAGGGGCGGGGGCGCAGGGCGTCCAGCAGGAGCCCGGTCAGCCGGCCGGCGGGGCGGTCGCTGTCGCGGGCGTGGCGTTCCATGGCGAGCGCCCCCGACAGCAGGGCCCGCAGGTCGGAGACGTCGACGTCGGCGCGGACGGCGCCGGCGCGCTGGGCGGCGCCGAGCAGGGCGCCGAAGGCCTCCCACACGTCGCGCTGGACGCCGTCGGACGGCTTGACCGGCGATCCGGCGGCCTCCAAGGCGTCGCACAGCGCCTTGTTGAGCATCGCCTGATCGATCACCCGGCCCAGGAACGCGAGGAACTCCTCGCCGGGCCGCTCCGCCGCCGAGAGCGTGCGGGCCTCGTCGGCGAACTGCCCGATCCGGTCGTGGATCACGGCCTCGAACAGCGCCTCCTTGGAGGGGAAGTGCCGGTAGATCGTGCCGGCGCCGACGCCCGCGCGTCGGGCGATCTCGTCCAGCGGCACCGCCATGCCCTCGGCCGAGAACGCGGCCTCGGCGGCTTGCAGCACGCGGTCGCGGTTGCGGCGGGCGTCGGCGCGCAGCGGCTTGTCCGGCGTCATCGATGGCTCCCTTCTAGACAAACGGGGCGCGCGTTCCGTATCGTCCAATCCTGAAACGGGGCGTGCGTTCCGATTCTATTCCGTTCTCTCCGAGGGGATTCACCATGTCCGAGAACCTTTTTGCGGTCGTCGAGCACCTGCGCCAGGCCCTGGCGGGCAGGGACGCCGACGCCTTCACCGCCGTGTTCGCCGACGACGCCGTCTATGAGCTGCGGTTCGGCATGCCCGGGCAGCCGCGCCGGTTCGAAGGCGTACAAACCATCCGTGAGCACATGAAACAGGGCGCCTCCGGCGGGATCGCGCAACTGCTGAGCTTCGACGACGTCCGCGCCACCGTCTACGAGGCCGCCGACCCGGAGGTGGTCGTCGTCGAGTTCGAGCCGGAGGGCAGCGCCGGCGGCACGCCGTTCCGGTTCGCCTCGTCCCTCGGGGTGATCCGCGTCCGCGACGGCGCCGTGGTCTCCTACCTCGACTATCCCAACGCCGTGGGCGCCGCCGAAGCCGTCGGCATGCTGCCCGAGCTGGCGGCCGTGCTCGCGCCCGTGCGGCCCGGGAGCGCCAGGGAGGTCGCCGCGCGGCTGATCGAGGTCTCGGCGACCGGCGACCACGAGGCGATGCTCGCCCTGTACGCGCCGAACGTGGTCATCGAGATCCCGTTCGCCCCGCCGGGCGTGCCTGCGCGTTCGGTCGGCGGCGACCTCCTGCGTGCCCGGGTCGAGGCGGTGAAGGGGCTGTGGCGGTTCGAGCGCGCGGACGCGGTCAACCTGCTGGAGACCGCGGACCCGGACGTGGTGGTGGCCGAGTTCACCCTGCACGGGTCCGTCACGGCCACGGGCAGGTCGTTCGCCACCACGTACGTCATGATCGTGACGGTGCGGGACGGGCTCATCGTGCACTCGCGCGACTACGGCAACCCCATGGTCTCGGCCGAGCTGATGCGCGAGGTGGCCGGCGCGTGAGAGCCCCGGTCAGGGGGCGGTGAGCGCCTCGATCAGCTGCTTGGCGAACTCCTCGGGGGCGTCGGTGAAGCTGTGCCCGCCGGGGAACTCGACCAGCCCGAGCCCGAGCCGCTCCGCCAGCAGCGCGGCCGGCCGGTGCGGCAGGTGCCCCCTGGTCTCGCGCCCGGCGGCCAGGACCAGCCGGTCGGCGACGCGGCCGAGCGCGGCCAGGTCGGGGACGTAGGACGTGAACTGCCGCAACTCATGCTCCATCATGATCGGAGCGTTGTTCATCAGCCGGGTCATCATCTCGGCGGCCCGGGGCGGCAGCGAGGCCGGGTCCGGCAGCGGCCGGAGGGTCCCGCCGATGCCCTCCATGAACCGGGCGGACGCGGCCGCGAGCCCCTGCTCGCGGAAGAGCCGGTGAACCTCCTCGACGAAGGCCCGCTGCGCGGGGGCGTCGGGGAGGACGGCGAAGCACGGCGGCTCGTGGGCGACCAGGCGGCGCACCCGCTCGGGGTGCCGGGCGAGCAGGTCGAGGCCGACGATGGCGCCGCTGCTGCCGCCGAAGACGTAGGCGGGCCGGTCGGGGGTGACGGCGTCGAGCAGCCGGCGGGCGTCCTCGCTCTGCACCTCGACCCGCTGATCCACGGCCGGGCCGTCGAGGTGGCTGCGCGAGTAGCCGCGCGGGTCGAGGGTGATGAGCGTGAAGTGCTCGGCGAGCGGGCCGGCGAGCGCGTCGAAGATCGCCGCGTCACCGCCGCCGCCGGGCAGCAGCAAAAGTGCGGGTCCGTCGCCGCTGACCTCGTAGTAGAGCGTGGCGCCTGGTACGTCCAGCGTGGCCATGATGATCCCCTTTCGGTCGATCCTAGGAATACTAGTCTATTTCCTAGAGGCCCTAGGTTTTGTGGACGCGCGGAACGTGCCACAGGTGCCTGGGCGTACCGAGAGGGCTACTGAGGGGTGAAGGGGAGGTAGACGGTGCGGGCGTCCTTGCGTGCCCGCCGTGCCGCCGGGATGCGGGCGGTGGTGGCGGCGGGGAGCAGCCCGGCCGCCTCGTCCCAGGGGAAGAAGCCGAAGTCGTCGAGCTCCGAGGTCTGCAGGACGATCTGGCTAGGATCCGTGACCGTGCCGCCGTCGAACAGGAAGTTGGCCATGCTCTGCGGCCGGTCACCCACCGGCAGCGCCCAGTCCACCACCAGGAGCCCGCTCACCGTCACGCGCAGTCCGAGCTCCTCCTCGACCTCGCGGACCGCGCACTCGTGGGGGTGCTCGTCGGCCTCCATGATGCCGCCAGGGATCGCCCAGTGGGGCCGGTAGTTGGGCTTGACCATGAGGACCCGGTCCTCGGCATCGGTGAGCAGCACGCACGCGGAGGCATAGAACGCCGGAAGGGTCGCGTACCACTCGGCCGGCTCCAGGAACGATTTGCTCATCCGTCCACGCTACCCGTTCCGCCCCCGGGATCCCGGTAGCGCCGGGCCGTCTCTCAGCGCGCCGGCCCGGCCGCCACGCCGGCCTGCCCGCGCCGGACGATGGCGACGGCGTCGCGCCGCGCCGGGTCCGTCAGGTCCACGAACCAGGCGGGCCGCGGCCGCCGTACTCCGGCGCTCGGGTCGCCTGCTGTCCCTCGCGGGTCGCCTGCTGTCCGTCGCGGGTCGCCTGCTGTCCGTCGCGGTCCTCGTGCTGACCGTCGCCACCGGCGCGCTGTCGTCGATCCCCGCCCCGCTCGCGGCGGCCGAGCCGCTGCTGCCCACCCGCGGCGCGATCACCGCCCTGCGCGCCGTCGCCACCGGCACGGGCGGCGACCTGGCCGGCTCGTCGGACGGCTCCTCATCGGGCTCGCCGGAACCTTCTGCGCCACCGAACGCCGCCGCGCCTTTGGCCCGCACGACCTCCGGCCGGTGCTCTGAATGCTTCTTAAAGGGACCTGAGGCCCGCGGGCCCCGGCGGGCCGGGGCCCGTCGGGTTCCAAACCTGCGCCGGGATATGGCGGGCAAAAGTTATGGTGTACGGCTTTTGTGGCTTTTTGGGCGAAATGTAACTCCCGTGTTCTCGATGGCTGCCCACACTGGAGAGGCAGCCGGGGTGCGAGCCCGGGGCTGCGTTCGAGCCGTGGCAGGTTCGCCCGCCGCGGCACTCCGAACTCGGGGGGATCACAGTGAAACAAGTGCTTCTCGCGGCGGCGCTGGCGCTGGCCGCCGGTGCCACTGGTACCGCCGGCGCAGCAGTCCACACGCGTACGCCGGTGCCATCGCCGGAGGAAACGACCGCCGCCCCGGAGATGTCGCCGACTTCGCCAGAGATGTCGCCCACCTCTCCGGAAATGTCACCCACTTCTCCGGAAATGTCGCCCTCGCCGACCGCGACCGCCGCCGCCAGCCCGTCCGGACCCGGCTGCTCCGCGATCGAGGGCAACCTGGCCGAGGTCGCGGACCAGCCCGTTGGCACCGCCATCTCCAAGCTCTCCGAGCTGTCCAAGCTGTCGGAGGCGGTGAAGAAGGCCGGGCTCGAGGAGAAACTGGACTCCGCCACGGACATCACGGTCTTCGCGCCGGACAACAAGGCGTTCGACGCGATCCCGAAGGAAGCCCAGGACAAGCTCATGGCCAACAAGGAAGCACTGACCAAGCTGCTGTCCTACCACGTCGTGATGGGCAAGAAGGCGCCGTCCGACCTGGTCGAGGGCGCCACGCTCAAGACCATGCAGGGCGGGTCCCTGACCGTGAAGGGCTCCGGTGAGAACCTCACCATCAACGACGCCAAGATCGTCTGCGGCGGCGTGAAGACGAGCAACGCCACCGTCTACATCGTCGACAAGATCCTGCTGCCCCACTGACGGGATCTGCCCTATCGGGGAGCGCGGTTATCATCGGCCGCGCTCCCCGCCGGCTCCCGTCCTTCCCTGCGGGTGTGCCGCCATCGAGGCGGTTGAGCGATCGCTTAAATCGGTCTATGGTCTGATTAAGCAGTCGCTCAAAAGGATGTCGGGGGTGCGGGTCGTGCCTGCTGCGGTCGTGGTCGGCGGGGGGATCGGAGGGCTGGCGGCGGCGATCGCGCTGCACCGGATCGGGTGGCGGGTGACCGTGCTGGAGCGGGCCGTCGAGTTCGGCGAGATCGGGGCGGGGCTGGCGCTCTGGCCGAACGCCACGCGCGCCCTCGCCGCATTGGGCCTGGCCGATCGGGTACGGGCGATCGCCGGCGTGGAGACCGTGGGCGGGGTGCGGGACCGGGCCGGGCGATGGCTGTCCAGGACCGACAACGCCGACGTGGCGAGGCGGCACGGGTGGCCGCTGCTCATGGTGCACCGGGCCGAGCTGGTGCGGGTCCTCGTGGCCGCACTGCCGGCGGACCTGCCGCGGTCCGGCAGCGAGGTGCAAGCCGTGCGGCCGGATGGCGAGGGGGTGGTGGTCGGGCATCGAGGCGGGCAGGTGCGGGCGGACCTGGTGGTGGGGGCCGACGGGATCCGTAGCCGGGTGCGGCGGCAGGGGTGGCCGGAGGCGCGGGCGCCCCGGTATGCCGGGTGTACGGCGTGGCGGGCGGTGACCGGGCCGCTGGGCGGGTGGGGAGCCGAAGGGGCGGTTTTCTGGGGGCGCGGGGAGCGCTTCGGGTTCGCCGCGCTGCCGGGCGGGCGGTTCTACTGCTTCGCTGCGGCCCGGGCGCCCGAAGGCGGCGAGGAGGACGCGTACGCGGGGCTCGTGCGCAGGTTCGGCGGCTGGCCCGATCCGGTGCCCGAGTTGCTGGCGGCCGTGCCCGAGGATGCCGCGCTGCGGCACGACGTGTACGCGATGCCGCCGCTGGCCACGTACGTGCGGGGGAGGGTGGCGCTGCTGGGGGACGCGGCGCACGCGATGGACCCGGCACTGGGGCAGGGGGCGGGCACGGCGCTGGAGGACGCGGTCACACTGGCCGCCTGCCTGCGTTCGGACCGCGACGTGGGCGTGGCGCTCGCGCGGTACGACCGGGTGCGGCGGCCCCGTACCCAGGCGATCGTGCGCCGGTCGGCCCGGCTGGGAGCGGCGTCCCTGATGGCGTGGGGACCGGGGGCGTGGTCACGGAACCTCGCCGCCCGCCTGGTGCCGCCCAGGCTGCTGCTGAGGTCGATGGACCCCGTCCTCGGATGGACGCCGCCCGAGTCGGCGGAACGGGGTGCCGACCCGCTGCCCGAGCTCGACGGAATGCCGGACGCAGGGCCGGGTGGAGGGTCGGAAGGAGGGCCGGGGAGCGATGCCTGATTGGACGTACCAGCCGCTACGGGGGGTCGCGGGGGCGCTGCTGGGCGTACGGCGGTCGCGGCGGGTGGCGCTGCGGACGCTGGCCTGGACGGGATCGCTGCCCGGCGGCGGGCGGGTGGTCGCGCGGCTGCTCGGGCATCGGCACCCGCCCGCGCACTTGTCGGGCACCGTGAGCGGGGTGGCGGTGCGCAGCCGGCTGGGTGCGGCGGTGCCGCCGGAGGTGGCCCGGGACGCCGTACGCGCGCTGGCGCCGCTCGGGGCGGGGCTCATCCTGGTGGAGCCGGTCGGGCTCGCGGACGTGCCGCTGGTACGGGAGGCGGCGGCGGGCAGGCGGGTGCCGCTGCTGGTCCGCACGGGGGACCCGGCCGTGACCGCCGCCCTGGCAGCACACGTGGACGCGATCCTTCCGACGGACACCAAGGTGCAGCACCGGCCGGAGCACGACGTGGAGGTGCCTCGGGCGGAGTGCGGCGCGGGGGTGCCTCGGGCGGAGTGCGGCGTGGAGAGGCCCCGGGGGTCGTGCGGCGCGGGGGAGCCCCTGGGGGAGCACGGCGTGGGGGTGGGCGGGGTCGAGTGTGGTGTGAGGGTGGGTGAAGGGGGCATCGTGTTGCCTGCTTCCCCGGCCGTTGGAGCGGCGGCCCGTATTCTTGCCGATCCCGCCAAGGCCGTGCTCGCCACGCCGGCCCTGCTGATCGAGGCAGGCCCCGGGTGGTTCGGGCGGGTGATGGAGGCGGCGACCCCCACCGCGCCCACCCCCTCGCTGAGGGCCGTCGGTCGTGACCCCCGACGGTGGCCCGGCTGGTGGTGGGGGCTGGTGACCGGTGCCGTCATCGCGGTCGCCGGGCTCGTCGCCGCGGCGGTCGCGCTCGGGCCGGTGCTGCTCTGGTACGACCGCGCCTTCCTCGACATGGACCAGGAGGCGTTACACGCCGTCAACCACCACCTGGTCCACTTCCTGCGGCACGACCGGATCACGCTGGCGGGCACGATGGTGGCCGTCGGCGTCCTCTACCTCGGACTCACCGCCGGCGGCATGCGCCGCGGATGGCCGTGGGCGCGCGAGGCGTACCTGGTCTCGGGGGCGATCGGGTTCGCCGCCGTGCCCTACCTCTTCACCCACGGGTACGTGGAGCCGCTGCACACGGCGCTGGCCGTCGTGCTCCTCCCCATGTTCCTGGCCGCGGCCCGGCGGCCCCGGGCGCGTCCGCGATGGATCTCCCGCCCGGACGGACCCGAGCGCGAACGCCGCCGGGCGCTCACCGGCCAGCTCCTCATGGTGATCACCGGGGCCGGGCTGTTCGTCGGCGGCGTGGCCGTGTCGGCCGTCGGTCTCGGCGGCGTCTTCGTCCCGAGCGACCTGGAGTACCTGGGAACCGGGCCGGACGCGCTGCGGGCGGCGGCCGGGACGCGGCTGCTGCCGTTCGTCGCGCACGACAGGGCCGGGTTCGGCGGGGCGCTGCTGGCCGCCGCGGCGGCGATCACCCTGCTGAGCGCCTGGGGATGGCGGCGCGGTGAGTCGTGGGTGTGGTGGACGCTGACGCTCGCGGCCGTCGCCGGGTTCGTGCCCGCCGTCCTCACCCACCTGGCCATCGGGTACGTCGACCTCTGGCACCTCGCGCCGGTCCTGTTCGGGATGGCGCTCACGGCGACCGCCCTGACGCTCTCCCGCCCGTACCTGTGCTCCGCATAGCGCTCGCCTGGCTCAGCTCAGTGCGGCGGCGGTCCGCTCCCGGAGCGGGGTCTCATGGGCGGGCTCGGTGTTCAGGGTGACGGTGAGCCCGGCTTCGGCGGCGTCGGAGAGGACCGCCAGCAGCGTGGCGAACTGCTCGGGAGGCTCGTCGCCGAGCAGCTCCTCGGCGTGCGCCACGAACAGGGCGACGGCGCCGGTGTCGCGCAGCGAGTCGGTGAGCGCGTCCCAGTTGCGGCCGAAGTAGGCGGGCAGGCGCAGCACCCGCGCCACCTCGTCGAAGAAGGCGGCGCGGGTCCGGCAGGCCCGCCCGTCGACCACCGCCGGCGCCGGGCCGGTGGACACCGTGAGCCAGGACGGCAGCGGACGTTCGGCGGAGGTCATGGGCGTGCGTCCCTACAGGCGGTAGAAGTCGGTGTAGTGGTTGGGCGAGAACCACACCACGCCGGTGCTGCGGTTCACGACGATCCGGTACGCGTCACGCGCGGCCCCGCGCGCCCTGGAGTAGACGTCGTACTCATAGTAGGTGGCGCCGCTGGGCAGCTGGCCCTCGCGGTTGTAGAAGCGCCCGCCGGTGTAGTTGTAGCGGCCGTCCGGCCAGGAGTACCAGCCGCTGGAGGTGGGGTAGCCCTTGGAGGCCCAGGTCGAGCTGGCCGAGCGCGCGTCGGAGCACCGCGAGATGGTGCAGGAGTTGTAGACCGAGGCGTTGGCGGGGGTGATGCCGACCAGGCCGATGAGGGACACGAAGGCGGTGAGGACGACGGTGAGCCTCACCGGCCAGGAACGTCCGGAGCGTTGCGGGGTGTGCACGAAGCCTCCTCGTGGGGGGTGCGACGGACACCGCAATGATCCCCGCAGAATGGGGCAAATAACGACAAAGATCACTAAAGGAAAGATGAACACTCGGAATTGGTCCAATCGGTCGGACCGCAAATGGCCCATCTCATAGGGCCGAATGGCCCATAGCCTCCTGGACATGCGATCCAACACCGTCCTGACCCTCCTTCAGGAGCAGCACCCCACGGTCCCCGAAGGGGCCTGCTCGATGACCGCCCTGATCGAGCTGCCGCCGGGGGACCCGGGCACCCCGCCGCACCGCCACGCCGGCCCGGTCTTCGGCTACATGCTCGAAGGAGAAATGATCTTCGAGCTGGAGGGCGAGCCCGAGCGGGTCATCCGCGCCGGCGAGGCCTTCTGGGAGCCGGGCGGTGACGTCATCCACTACCAGGCGGCCAACAACCTCCCCGACACGTGGAGCCGTTTCGTCGTCGTGATGCTGTGCGCCCCGGGCGAGCCGATGCTCACCCTGGTCGATGAGGAAGAGCTCGAACGCCGCCGCGACCGCCGTGCCCCACGCGGCTGACAGGCTCATGAGGGGGCGTCGGTGCGGCCCCCGGGATGGCGTTTGCGCCAGATCAGGAAGACGACGCAGGACACCAGCGACCACGCCCCCAGCACCAGGAACGGCATCAGGCTCTGGTGGCCGCGGAAGTAGACGGCGGTGTGCTGGGCGTTGACCGACGCCCCCGGCGGCAGCCAGCGGCCGATGACGCCCAGCGGTGACGGCAGCAGCGGCCACGACACCGCCCCGCCGGAGGAGGGGTTGCCCAGCAGCACCATCAGCCCCCAGGTGGGAAGCATCGCCCAGCGCCCGATGAAGGTGTGGAACATGGTGAACACCATCCCCGTCGCGAACATGGTCAGCGCCAGGATCAACCACGACTCCAGGACCGGCAGCTTCAGCGCGCCCAGCAGCCAGTCCACGATCGCCACGATGGCGAACGCCCCAAGCCCGGCATAGGCGGCGGTGAAGGCGATCCGCTCGCCGGGATTGAGCTGGGCGGCGTTGGCGCTCAGCTGGGCCGCCCCGGTGAACCCGATGATCACGGCGGCGAGCGTGATGTAGAAGATCGCCAGGCCGCGCGGGTCGGCTCGCTGGAGCGGCTTGATGTCCCTCATCGTGAGGCGCACCCCCACCCGGGCGGCGACGCGCGGAGCCTGCTCGACGAGCAGCAGCGCCACCGACGCGCCCGAGGCGCTCGAGACGTCCATCTCGACGTCGTTCCCGCGCACCGCGAATATGGCGAAGGCCCGCTGCTCCTCGATGGCCCTGACGGCGTCGGCGTACGTCCGCTCGAAGCGCAGGACGAGCGAGGACTCCAGGGACTGCTCCAGGCCGGCGACGAAGGCCTTCCCCCGTACGGTCTGGGCGCTGACGCCGACGACCGCCACCGGCATGTGGTGCGGGGTCGGGGAGGCCATGGCGTACGTGTACGACCCGGCGAACAGCCCCGCCCCCGCCGAGAGGATCAGCGCCAGGACGGACGCGGGAAAGTACGGCGATCGCTTGAAGGCCGCCCACCAGTCACCCATGCGCCCACGCTAGGCAGGCGCCCGCCGGTCAGGGCCGCTGACATTCCCTCCCTGACGGCTACCGAAGCCTTTCGTGACGGGTCCGTTCCCGAGCACGACCGGCTAACCGGCCGCCGCCGTGCGCAGTGCGCGGTAGAGCAGGCGGCTGTCGCCCAGGTGGTGGCGCAGGAGCTTCTCCAGGCCGCCGATCGGGACCAGGTTCTGCGGCGCGCGCGGGTCCTTGTAGTCCACGCCGGCCAGCGGCGGCAGGGCGACGGTGACCGCGTCGGCCAGCCGTACGACCTGGGCCGGGTCCAGCTCGGCGCTGGCCTCGCAACGCGCCACGCCCGCCCACGGCGCGGACGACTGGACGGGAAGCCGCAGGTACCAGGCATGCCGCCGCCAGCTCGTCCCCATCAGGAACACGGGCGTGCGCTGGCCCGGCGCGAGCGCGGCGACCACCGCGGACTGCGGCGGCGGCAGGTAGGCGGTGTGGTGGGTCTTGATGTAGCCGATCGTGCGCGGCAGGTGCGTACGCCCCCGCAGCGGCCCGTCCACCAGCAGCAGGTCGTCGCCGCGGTCGCGGTGCCGCACCGCCAGGTCCACCTCCAGCTGGGTGACCAGCCGCTGCAGCGCCAGGGACAACTCCTCGAAGCTCGCGTCGGCGGCCTTGCTGGGCTCGTACGTGGCGTGCGTGGTCTTGACCTCGGGCGTGTGCGGCGAGGCGGAGATCAGCGACCGGTTGACCTGGATCGCCGCCAGGTCGGCGCCGTCCGGGCCGCAGCGGACGATGCCGGCCGCGTACGACGCCGCGATCCCCGGGACGGGCATGGGCGCGTCGGGATCGTCGACCCACACGCGGGCGTCGATCCTGCGGACCCCGTCGGCCACCAGCAGCGTCCCGGGAGGGGAGGCGTCGGGCCCGGGCGTGACGGGCTTCCAGTCGGCGGCCGGCCGCTCGATGTCGATGACCAGCTCGGCGCTGGTGGCGCCCATCTCGGAGAGGTTCTCGACGGCGAGGGCGGCGGCGTAGCCGGGGTCCCACGGGTCGACGGTGAATCCCGTCATGGAGCGATGGCCGCCTTCCGCACATGGGAGCCCTTGCCGTCGCGCCTGACCTCGAAGCGCACCGGCACGCGATCGGCCAGCGCGGGCACGTGCGTGACGACGCCGATTAGGCGGTCCTGGCCGGCGGCCAGGCGTTCGAGAGTGCCGGCCACGGTGTCGAGCGTGGCCGGGTCGAGCGTGCCGAACCCCTCGTCCAGGAAGATCGAGTCGAGGCCCCGCGCGACGGCGCCGGACAGCGCCAGGGCCAGCGCGAGGGCGGCCTGGAAGGTCTCGCCGCCGGACAGGGTGCGGGCGCTGCGGCGCAGGCCGGCCTCGCCGTAGTCGATGACCTCGATGTCGCCGGTCTTGTCGCCGAGGGCCAGCTCGTACTGGCCGTCGGACAGCTCGCGCAGCGTGTCGGAGGCCGAGGCGACCAGCACGGCCAGGGCCTCGGCGCACAGCCAGCGCTCGAAGGCGTTGGCCCGCAGGCGCAGGGCGAGCTCGTGGGCGACCTTGGCCTCGTGCTCCTTCCCGGAGACCTGGAGCTCGAGGTCGGCGGCGCGCTTGCGCTCCTCCTTGAGGCGTTCGAGGGCGCTGTCGGCGCGGGCGACGGTCCCGGCGACGGCGGCGCCGAGCTGGTCGGGCGAGGCGTCGCGCGGGGCGACCACGCCGTGCTGGGCCAGCCGCTCGGTCAGCCGGCGGCGGTCGGCCGTGAGCCGGGCGCCGGCCTGCGCGAGCTGCTCCTCGCGCTCGGCCAGCTCGGCGCGGGCGGCCTGCGCGGCCAGGTCCCGCCAGCCGAGCAGCTCGGTCCACGCCTGGTGCAGGTCGCGCCGGTCGAGGAGCGGCGGCGGGTCCTCCTGCCGGCCGGAGACGAGCAGCCGGTCGCGGGCCGCCTCCAGCTCCCGCCAGGCGCTCTCGGCCTGCCGCTCGGTGCGCTCGGCGCCGGCCCGCGCCTCGTCCAGCTTCCCGCGGGCGGCGCGCAGCGCCCTGCGTGCCTGGGTGGCCAGCTCGTCGGCCTTGGCGATCGCGGCCAGCCGGCCTTCGAGCTCGGCCCGGTCCCCGGGGGCGGGCAGCGCGGCCAGTTCGGACTCCACCCGCGCGGCCTGCGCGGTGAGCATCGACGCCGAGGTCTCGGCGCGCGCGTGGGCGGCCCTGGCGCGCTCGGCGCGTTCGCGGGTGCCCGCGAGGACGCGGTCGGCGGCGCGGATGTCGGCGGGCGGCTCGTGCCGGGGCAGCTCGGAGACGGGGTGCCGGCAGACCGGGCACGGCTCGCCCACGGCCAGCCGCGGGACCAGGTGGGCGGCCGCGTGGGCGTCGCGCAGCCGTTCCCGCTGGGTCTCGGCGGCGGCCAGCGCCTCTTCGGCGGCTTCCCGCGCGCCGGCCAGGTCCCGCAGCGACGTGGCCGCCGTCGCGGCCTCGGCGCGGGCGCGGGCGGCGTCGGCGGCCAGGCGCTCGCGGGCGTCCAGCGCGGTCAGCGCCGCCCGTGGCGCGCCCCGGTCGCCCAGCGCGGCCAGTGCCTCGTACGCCTCGTGGTCGTCGGCCTCCAGGGTGGCCACCTCGCCGGTCAGCGCCTCGACCGCCTCGGCGGCGGCGCGGCGGGCCGAGGCCAGCGTGGGTACGGCGGAGGGCATGCGCAGCGCCGACAGCATCGACCGGCGCTCGGCCATGACGGCCAGCTCCTGCTCGGCGCGGCGGATGTCGCCCTCGCGGGCCCGCAGCAGGTCCAGGTCGGCGCCGATGGTCTCGGCCAGCCGCCGCAGCGCCTCCAGCCGCTCCGCCAGCTCCCGCTCGGCCTCCGCGGTCGCGCCGGACAGCTTGGTGAGCTGGTCGCGGGCGAAGGAGGCGGCCTGCTTGGCGGCCTCCTCCTCGCGGGCGGCGCTCTGCCTGATCCGCTCGTAGACGTCGGCGTCGAGCAGCTGCACCAGCAGGTCCTGCCGCTCGCGCGGCGCCGCGTGCAGGAACTCCGCGAAGCGCCCCTGCGGCAGCACCACGCACTGGGTGAAGAACCGGTATTCCAGCCCGGTCACCCGTTGCGCCTCCGGGGTGACGTTCTCGCCCTCGGCGAGCGGCTTGACCACCGCGTCGAACGCCTGCTCGAGCGGCGCGGCCGGGTCGAGCTCGTCGAGCCTGGCCTCCTTGGTGCGCACCGCTCCCTTGGCGTCGCGCACCATCGACCGGGCCACGCCGAAGCGCCGCCCGTTGCTGTCGAACACCATCGCCACCTTGCCGGCCGCGACGGACGGGGCCAGAGCGTGGGCGATGGAGTTCTCCCTGCCCCAGCGCGGCACCGTGCCGTACAGGGCGAAGCAGATCGCGTCGATGATCGTGCTCTTGCCGGCGCCGGTCGGGCCCACGAGTGCGAAGTATTCGGTGTCGGAGAAGTCGACGGTCACCGGCTCGCGGAAGCTGCCGAAGTGGTCCAGGTGCAGCAGGAGAGGTCGCATCAGCCGGTCACCTCGTCGTAGAGCCGGTCGAACAGCGTGGCCACCTGCTCGTCGTGGCGGCCGGTGGCGGTCAGGTATTCGCGGAACAGCTCGCGCGGGCTGTGCTCGGCCGAGCCGGTCCTGCGCGTGGCGGGCACCGGCCGGAACCGCTCGTCCAGGACCACGTCCACGGCGCCGTTCAGCAGGCCGCGCACGTCGTCGGCGAGGCCCACCCGGGGTTTCTCCTCCACGATCACCTTGAGCCAGTCGTCGCCCGGCTCGATGGCCTCCAGCTGCTCCAGCGTGCCGCGCACGGTGCGCAGCCGCCGCGCCGAGGCGAAGGCCAGCTCCCGCACCACGGCGGGCTTGCCCGGGGTGACCTCGACCAGCAGCGCGCCCGGGGTGTTGCCCTCCTCGCCGAAGTCGACGGCCAGCGGCGAGCCGCTGTACCAGATCGGGCACGGGCCGGGAATCTGCTGGCGGCGGTGCAGGTGGCCGAGGGCGGCGTACTGGGTGGCGGCCGGGAACGCGGTCGGCTCGAAGTAGTAGGAGAAGATCGACTGCGCCTCCCGCTCGCCGCCGCCGAACGCCCCGCCGGGCAGGGTGCCGTGGGTGGTGACCAGGTTGACGGTGTCGGCGTGGAAGCCGGCGGTGAGCGCGCCGATCAGCTCGCCGATGCGGGCGGCGTAGTCGCGGTTGTGGTCGGCGGCGGTGCCGGTGAGGACCTCGGCGGCGCGTACGACGTAGCGGTGCGACAGGAACGGCAGCACCGCAAGCCGCACCGGCTCGCCCGAGCGCGCCGTGAACGCCAGCGTGCCGCCCGCGTCCGGGCGCCGGAACGAGCCGATGACGTGCAGGCCCAGCTTGCCGAGCACCGGCCGGTAGACCTCCAGCAGCTGCGGGTTGTCGTGGTTGCCGGCCAGCACGATCACGTCCCTGCCGTCGCCGCGCAGCGCCATGAGCGCATTGAGCACCAGCGACTGGGCCTCGGGCGTGGGCGCCGAGGTGTCGAACAGGTCGCCGGCCACGATGACGGCGTCGACGTCGTGGGTGCGGGCGGCGGCCACCAGCTCGCGCAGCACCTCCCGGTGCTCGTCGAAGCGGGGGCGGCCCTTGAGCACCTTGCCCACGTGCCAGTCCGCGGTGTGCAGGATCTTCACGAAACCACCTGTGGTCAGAAGGGCGGGATGTCGTCTTCGACGCCGGGCAAGCCCTGGAACGGATCGGCCGAGACCTTCGCCGGCTCGGTCGCGGCCTCGGCCGGCCGGGTCGCCCAGGCCGGGAAGGGGAACGCGACGGCCAGCGGGACCGGGATCTCCGGCTGGGCGACGAACATGGTGCCGGGCTTGGCGATCGTGGCGCGCTCCCTGACGGCCGGGGGCAGCCAGCCGTACTCGGACCGGGCGGCCTCGGCCGGGTCGAGGCGGCCGGCGACGCGTACGGCGCTGTTGGAGACGATGCGCCGCTCCACCTCCGAGGCGGTCTGCTGGGCGCCGATGAGGATGACGCCCAGCGAGCGGCCCCGCTCGGCCACGTCCAGCAGGATCTCCTTGATCGGGGAGTCTCCCTCGCGCGGGGCGTACTTGTTGAGCTCGTCCAGCACCACGAACAGCAGCGGCCGGGCCGTGCCCGAGGACTCCTTGCGGTGGAACTCGCCGCGCAGCACCACGCCCACCACGAACCGCTGCGCCCGCTCCGGCAGGTTGTGCAGGTCCACGATCGACACCTGGGCGTCGGAGGTGCGGACCGAGTGGTTGCGGTAGAACGGCAGGTCGCCCCGGACGATCGGGGACAGCGGCCGCACGGCGCTGCGGAGCCTGCGCAGGAACGCGTTGACGGTGCCGAGCGGCGTCGCCGCGCCGGCCCACTCGCCGCGCGTGCCCTCGTTCTGGAGCTCGTCGGACAGCAGCTCGACGAGGTCGGTGAACGTACGGCAGGACGTGCCCCGCACCATGACCGCGCCGCCGTCGCCGACCGGCTCGGCCCACGCCTTCAGCCGGGCGGCGACCTGGCCGACCAGCAGGGAGTAGCCGGCCCGCTCGTCGTCGGAGTCGGCGAACACGAAGCGCAGCAGCTCCTCCTGGCAGAACTCGACCAGCGTCCAGTAGAAGGAGCTCACCCCCTGCGTGCGCGCCGAGACGTGCGGCACGCCGTTGGGGTCGTTCGGCCGGGGCGGGGCGAAGACGTGGACGCTGCCGAACGCCTTGGCGGGCAGCCCCAGCCGGGCATAGACGCCTCTGGCGCGCTCGTCGAGCCGCACGTTGTCGTGGTCGAGGAAGAGCAGGTCCTCGCCCTTGACGGAGAAGATCAGCGCCTTGGTGTTGGCGGCCTCTCCCTCCAGCACGCCCGAATTGAAGATCGAGTAGAGGAGGAAGGTCGCGAAGGAGGTCTTGGTGGCCACGCCGGAGACGCCGGAGATCGACACGTGGGCGCCGCGGGTGCCGTCGAGGAAGTCGAAGTTGACGTACAGCGGCTGGCCGTCGCGGCCCATGCCCAGGGGGATCCGGCGGTCCATCACGTCGAAGTAGAGGGCCTGGTCGCGGTCGCCCGAGCCGGCCAGGAAGACCTTGGAGCCGGGCAGCGGCGGCACGAACACCTCCGGCTCGACCCGCGTCACCCGCACCTCCGCCACCTCGACCACGGCGGCCGGCAGCGCGCCGTCGGCGATCAGGAAGACGTCGGAGTCGTACGCGGCGCCCTCGTGCCTGGCCTCCACGGTCGTCACCACGCCGGCCACGAGCACGGTACCGTGGCCGGGCACCTCGCGCCTGGTCACCACCACGTCGTCGAGCTGGACGACCTTGCCCGGCTCCAGGCCGACCCAGAACGACAGCGGCGAGGCCGCCTGGGTGCCGAGCACCCGCCCGACGGCCTCACCCGCTGTGGCCGCCGCCGTGCTCACCTGATGGTTTGCCGCCCCGTTGACCGTCACTCATCCCTCCGCCCCCACGAAACGCCCTTCTAAAGGAGCGTAGTGGGCCCGAGGTGTGCGTCCGGCGCATTTCACGTGCGCTCGCGTCCTGCGGAATCACATGGTTGACACTCGCCCGGTGAGCAGAAAAGATACGGTCGTCCGTACAACTGAGGCGGAGACGTCATGACCGACTGGGAACGCAGGCTGGCGCTCGACCCGTCAGCCGCGGTGCCGCTCTACTACCAGCTGCGCGAGCGCCTGCGGGCGGTGATCCGCGACTGCGAGCCCGACACGATGATCCCCGCGGAGAAGGACCTGATGGTCTACGCGGGCGTGAGCAGGGCGACGGCCCGGCGGGCGATCGGCGACCTGGTCCAGGAAGGGCTGCTGGTGGCCAGGCAGGGGAGCGGCACCTACACCGCTCCGCAGGCCGTGGCTCCCGAGCTGGGCTCGCGGCCGGTCGGGTTCACCGAGACGATGGCGCGGCTGGGCCGCAAGCCCGCGACGCGGCTGCTCAAGGCCCACCTCCAGCAGGCCGGATCCGACGCCGCCACCGCGCTCGGCGTGCGGGAGGACCAGGAGATCGTCTTCGTCGAGCGGCTGCGCCTGCTCGACGGCGTGCCCTGCATGCTCGAAAGCGCCCACCTGCCCGTCGAGCTGGTCCCCGGCATCCTCGACGAGGACCTCACCGGCTCCCTCTACGACCTGCTGCGCACCAAGTACGGCCTCACCCCCGCGAGCGGCCGGGAGACGATCGGCGCGGTCAACGCCGACTACCGGCTCGCCGAGCTGCTGCACGTGCCCATGGCCGCGGCCCTGCTGGCCACCGCCCGCAGCACGTGCACCGAGAGCGGGATCGCCCTCGAATACACCATCCGCCACGCCCGCGGCGATCTCACCGTGTTCTCCGTGGAGCTCAACGACCCCAACAACGCACTCATGGGCCAGTAAAACCCCCATACCGGGAGGTCGAGCATGACCAGGTTGACCCGCCGTGCCCTGCTCAGAACCGCCACCCTCGCGACGGCGTCCGGCCTGCTCGCCGCCTGCGGCTCGGAACCGGCCGCCACGGTCCCCGCCGACGGGGTGCCGCGCGGAAAACTCTCCGTCTGGCTGCACCAGACCAAGGCGTACGACAAGGTCTTCAACCCGCTGCTGCGCAGCTACATGCAGGAGTTCGGCGGCGTCGACATCACCCCCTTGTACGTGCCGGTCGACAAGCTCGACGCCAAGCTGCTGACCGCGTTCGCCGGCGACGTCCCGCCCGACCTGGTCAAGATCGGCGGCTGGACGATCCCGGGCCACGCCCGCAAGGGCCGCCTCGCCCCGATCATCCCCAAGGCCATGGGCGTGGCCGACGAGAAGGCGCTGGTCCAGGCGTACGACGAGCACGCGATCGGCTCGCTGTCGTACGAGGGCAAGCTGTACGGCGTCCCCATCGACTACACGATCTGCTACCTCTACTACCGCAAGGACAGGTTCGCCGAAGCCGGGCTCGACCCGGACAAGCCGCCCACCACCTGGGAGGAGGTCGCCGAGTACAGCAAGCGGCTGACCTCGGCCGACGGCAAGAAGGTGGGCCTGCAGTGGATCCTGGGCAGCCCGCAGTGGACGCTGATGCAGCTGCTCGCCCTGGTCAAGGGCAAGGGCGGCACGATACTCAGCCCCGACGCCACCAAGGCCACGCTCGCCTCGGACCCCGGGGTCGAGGCCCTGCGCTACTACGGCAGCCTGGGCAACCCCAAGCTGTCGAACCCGCTGTCCGGCTTCGGGCTGTTCGCCACGGGTGAGGCGGCCATGCTGGTGTCCGGGCTGTTCGCGATGGACCTGTTCCCGACGCTGAACCCCAAGCTGACCTTCGGCAAGGGCTTCGACATCGCGCCGATGCCCCGCTGGGAGTCGGGTCAGCCGGTCGCGCCCGCCTACACCTGGGGCTGGGCGGTCGCCCAGAAGTCCAAGCTCCAGTACACCGCCTGGCACTTCATCGACTACCTCCAGCGCGAGGACGTCGCCGCCAAGCAGCTCAAGGACGCCAGCCTGCTCACCCCGGTCAAGGGCTGGGAGAAGCTGCCCGGGGCCGACCAGAAGGCCATCGACATCATGGCCGCCTCCGCCCCGCACGCCGACTTCGGCCCGCAGACGCCCGTCTGGAACGAGATGGCCAAGGCGCTCACCGACGCCGGCGACGCGGTGGCGTTCGGCAAGAAGACCCCCGAGCAGGCCGCGGCCGACTTCGACCAGGCGATGCGGATCGCCCTATGACGCTGTCGCTGGGACTCGCGCCGCGCGTCGCGCGGGTCTCGGGCCAGGGGCAGCGCTGGGCGGAGGCGCGCACCGGCGCCCTGCTGTCCCTCCCCGCCGCCCTGTACTTCCTGGTCTTCTGGGTCGTGCCGTTCGTGTCGGCGGTCTACCTCAGCTTCACCAGCTACGACCTCGCCGGGGCCCCCGAGTGGACGGGCCTGGACAACTACCGCAGGATGCTGGAGGACCCCGGCTTCTGGAACTCGGCCAGGGTCACCGCCGTCTACACCGCCGGCTCCGTGGTTCCGTCGATCGTGCTCGCCCTGGCGATCGCCGTGCCGCTGAGCAAGCCGGGCCGCTACAACGCCTTCCTGCGCGGGCTGATCATGATCCCGGCCGCGATGCCGCTGGTGGCCACCTCGCTGACGTGGTCGGTGATCTTCGCCGAGGACGGCCTGGCCAACGCGCTGATCGGGCTGGCCGGCGCGGAGCCGAAGCCGTGGCTGACCGACGAGGGCCTGGCGCTCTGGGCCCTGGTGATCATGACGACGTGGAAGCACCTCGGCCTGTTCGTGATCATCCTGACCGCGGGCCTCCAGGGGCTGCCGCTGAGCGTCTTCGAGGCCGCCGGGCTCGACGGGGCGGGGCCGGTGCGGATCTTCTTCCGCATCACGCTGCCGCTGCTGCGCCGCACGCTGCTGTTCGTGCTGGTCATCGCGGTGGTCGGCGCGATGCAGTCGTTCGTGCCGGCCTTCCTGCTGACCAAGGGCGGCCCGGCGGGCGCGACCGAGGTGCTGCCGCTGTACATGTGGGCGACCGGCTTCACGTTCGAGCGCATGGGCTACGCGTCGGCCATCGCGATGGTGCTGCTCGCGGCCATGCTGGCGCTGTCGGTCGCGCAGTTCCGCGTGCTGCGGGGAGGCGATGACGGGTGAAGGTCTTACGCGGGACCGTCCTGACGCTGGTCGTGGCCGTCATGCTGCTGCCGGTGTACGCGATGATCGCGGTCTCCTCGGCCTCGGACGCGAGCGATCTCGGCGGGCTGTCGTTCGACGTCTCCCAGCTGGGCGCGCACGTGGCGCAGTTGTTCGGACAGGGCGGCTTCCCGCTCTACCTGCGCAACAGCCTGATCCTCTCGCTCGGCATCGCGGTGCTCGAGGTGATCCTGTCCGCCGCCGCCGGGTACGCGCTCGCGCAGCTCCGCTTCCCCGGCAGCCGCGCGCTGTTCGCGGTGATCGTGGGGACGCTGTCGCTGTCGCCGATCGTGGTGCTCGTGCCGATGTACCTCATCGTCAAGGCGCTGGGCTGGATCGACACCTTCCAGGGCATGATCGTGCCGTTCATGATGAGCGCCTTCGGGGTGTTCCTGGTCCGCCAGTTCGCGCTGGCGCTGCCGCGCGAGCTGCTGCTGTCCGCGCGGGTGGACGGGGCGAGCGAGCTGCGCATCTTCGCCCGCATCGGCGTGCCCCTGCTGCGGCCCGCGCTGCTGACGCTCTTCCTGCTGCAGTTCCTCGCGCAGTGGGACAACCTGCTCTGGCCGCTCATCGTGGCCAACAACCCGGGGCTGTGGCCGCTGCCGGTGGGGCTGTCGCAGCTCCAGACCGAGTACGACTTCAGCATCGGCCTGGTGAGCACCGCCGCGCTGATCACGGCGGTGCCGCCGCTGGCGCTGATGTTCCTGCTGCAGCGCTACTACGTCGCCGGGCTGACCCTGGGAGGGGTGCGCAAATGAGCTCGTACGGGGAGTGGACGACGGCGTACGGGCTGCCCGCGTTCGCGTACACGCTGGACCAGGAGCGGGACCCGCGCGCCGAGTGGGACCCCGTGCTGGACCCGCCCACGCGGCGGCACTTCGCGCACGTGGGCAACCGGCGGATCACGCTGGTGTCGGACAACTACGGGCTGAGCGACCTGTTCGACGAGCACACCGGCCTGCTGTGGCTGACCCGGGGGACCGGCGCGACCCACATCGGCGAGCTTTCCACCGATATTTCGGGATCTGAGCGGATTTTCGGGCCGACCTTCGCCGTCGTCCGGGTGGCCGACGAGCGGGTGGCGCTGGAACGCACGGTCCTCTGCCCGGAGGGCGAGCAGCCGTGGGTGCTGATCCGGCTGCGGGTGCGCAACCTGCTCGACGCGCCGGTACGGCTGGAGGCGACCGAGGAGTGGGCGACCAGGCCGGCCCGGGTCGAGCTCATCACCGGCCCGGTCGAGTGTCGCGCCGACGCCGACGACCCCGGGCTCGAGCTGGAGCTGGAGCTGGTCGGCGGAGCCAGGACGCGGTCCGGGCGGCTCGTGCTCCCGCTGGAGCTGTCGGCGGGCGAGGAGCGGGTGCTGGACCTCCGCTACGGCCTGCTCGACCCCTCGTCCGGGACCGCGACGTTCGAGGAGAGCCTGGCGGCCCTGCGTGCCCGGCTGCCGCGCGCGTCCGCCGCGCGGGCGCCCGAGGCCGAGCGGGAAATCCCCTGGCACGCCGCCCTGCTCACCGGCGCGGCCTGCGCCGACGGCGTGCTCGGCGGCCACACCCTCGACCAGGGGTCCTGCTACTCCTTCCGGCACGGCTTCAACGGCGCCGCCCGCGACCCGCTCCAGCACGCGCTCCCGCTCGTCTACATCGAGCCCGACCTGGCGCTGTCCGTGCTGCGCAACACGTGCGCGTGGGGCGGACCCGACGGCGACCTGCCGTATGCGCTCGGACCGGACAAGCGGCCCTGGACCGACCTGTTCCGCCCGTCGGACCAGAACCTGTGGGCCCTGTGGCTGGCCGCCGAGTACCTCAGCGCGACGGGCGACGAGGCCGCCTTCCACGCGACGGTGCCGTACCACCCGGTCCACGGGGCCCCCGGGGTGCCGCTACTGGAGAACCTGCGCAGGCAGTTCAGGTTCTTCGCCGAGGTGGTCGGACGGGGCGAGCACGGGCACGTCCGCATCCTCAACGCCGACTGGAACGACATGGCCATCTCCGAGAGCGGCGTGCCGCGCGAGGTGATGATCGCCCGGGGCGAGTCCGTCCTCAACTCCGCCATGGCCGCCTGGGTCCTGCCGCGCTACGCGACGCTGGCGGAGCGGCTCGGCGACCACGCGACCGCCGCCGAGGCCCGCAAGCTCGGCGAGGAGCTGCGCGACCTGGTCGCGGGGGAGTGGAACGGGCGCTGGTACCGCCGCGCGTACGGCCCGGGAGCGGTCGTCGGCGACGACGATCTGTGGCTGGAGGTGCAGCCCTGGGCCGTTCTGTGCGGCGCCGCCCCGCCTGAGCGGGCCGTGGAGCTGCTGCGCACGATCGAGCGCACTTCCGCCGCCGATTCCCCTTTGGGCGCCCGGCTGCGCTGGCCCGCCGCCGACGCGTACGGCCCCGGCGGGGTCGGCACGATCTGGTACGCGATCAACATGACGCTCGTCTGGGCCGCCGCCGAACACCTGCCCGACCTGGCCTGGGACTGGTGGCGGCGGATGACGCTGGCCGCGCACACGGCCGCCTACCCGGACGTCTGGGAGGGCACGCTGTCGGGCCCCGACGCCTACCTGGCCCCCGAGACCGGCCGCCCCGGGCGCACCTGGGACCTGGCCGAGGTCGGCGTCGCCATGCAGGCGTACCCGGTCGCCAACCTGCACAGCCACTCCCAGCCGCTGCTGGCCTACCTGCGGCTGCTCGGCGTCGAACCCTTCCGGCGGCCGCGCGGCGGGGCCCGCTTCGCTTCCCGGGCGCTGGAGGTCGGGCCGTGACCGCGCTCGGGGTCGACGTCGGCGGCACGTACATCAAATGGGTGACGCTGGAAGGCGACGCGGTCTCCGGCTCGGGCACCGTCCCCACGCCACCCGGCCCCGACGAGACGGTGAAGCTCGCGGCCTCGCTGGCCCCGCACGCCGGGTCCATCGGGATCGGGCTCCCCGGCCACGTGGACCGCGACACCGGGACCGCCCTGTTCGTCCCGAATCCGCCGGGTGACTGGGACGGCTACCCCGTGGGGGCCCGGCTGCACGAGCTGACCGGGGTCCCCGTCTCCGTCGTCAACGACGCCCGCGCGTTCGCGCGCGCCGAGCTGGCGCTGGGCGCCGCCCGCGGGCTGGCCGACGTGCTGTTCGCCGTGCTCGGCACCGGCGTGGGCGGGGCCGTGGCGCTGCGCGGGACCGTCCTCGTCGGGCCGCGCGACAACCTCGGCGAGGTCGGCCACCTCACCGTCTCCCCCTGGGGGCCGGTCTGCTGCTGCGGCAACCGGGGCTGCGTGGAGACGTTCGCCGGCGGGCCCGGCATCGTGCGGGCCTTCCGCCCGGGGACGGCGAAGGCCACCGCGGCGGAGGTGGCCGAGGCGGCCAGGGCCGGGGACGAGCGCGCGGCCCAGGTGTTCGAGCAGGCCGGATGGGCGCTCGGCGTGGCGCTGGGCGACGCGGCCGCGTTCTTCGGCGTCGGCTCGGTGGTCGTCGGCGGCGGCGTCTCCGGCGCGCTCGACCTCATGCGATCAACCCTGCACCACGAACTCGCGCGCAGACGACCGCTGATCGGAGACGTCACGGTGCTGCCCGCCGTACTCGGCCCGATGGCGGGGGCCATCGGCGCCGCACTCTATGGGAGGAGATCTGGATGAAGTGGATAAGCCGCGCCATGGAGCTGCTCGGCGAGATCGAACGGACACAGGAGGACGCCCTCGCCGAAGCCGCTCGCATCGCCTCTGAGGCGATCCTCGGCGGAGGAGTGGTGCACACGTTCGGAACCGGACATTCGCGGATGGGCGTGGAGGAGATGTTCCCCCGCTACGGCTCCTACCCCGGCTTCCACCCCATCGTCGACCTGTCCACGACCTTCTACACCCAGGTGGCCGGCTCGAACGGGATGCGCCAGGCCATGTTCATCGAACGCGTCGAAGGGCTGGCCGAGGCCATCCTGGGCAACTTCGAGCTGCGGCCGAGCGACGCGGCCATCGTCTTCAGCGTCAGCGGGCTGAACGCCGTGCCCATCGAGATGGCGATGGGCCTGCGCAAGGCGGGCCTGTCCGTCGTGGCCGTGACCTCGATGAACGAGACCATGGCCGTCGAGCCCGGACACCCCAGCGGCACCCGGCTGGCCGACCACGCCGACGTGGTGGTCGACCTGCGCACCCCGGTCGGCGACGCGCTGTGCCACGTCGAAGGGCTGGCCGAGCCGGTCGGCCCCGGCAGCACGCTGGCGGCCGTCTCCGTGGTCAACGAGATCAAGGTGCGCACGGCCGAGCTGCTGGTCGCGGGCGGCTGGACGCCGCCGGTCATCTCCAGCGCCAAGCTCGTCGGCGGACCCCGCTCCGAGGAGCTCTTCGAGGCCGCCTACCTCGAACACGCCCGCCGCGCCGCCGCCGTGCTCAGGAAGCCATGAGCGCCGTCCTGGTGGCGGGCTCGGACGGCGGCATCGGCCGCGCCTGCGTGGAGGCGGTCGAGGCGTCCGGAACGAGCGCGTACGGCGTGGACCTCGCCGACGGCATCGACATCACCGAGCCCGGCGGGGTCGAGAAGGCGCTGGCCCAGGCCACGGCCCGGCACGGGCGGCTGGCCGGAGTCGTGCACGCGGTCGGCATGTCCGGCCGCAGGCTCGGCGACGGCGGCGTGACCGAGTGCACCGACGAGGCCTGGCAGGAGGTGCACCGGGTCAATCACGAGTCGGTGTTCCGGCTGCTGCGCGCGGCGATCCCCGCGCTGCCCGAGGGCGGGTCGATCGTGGTGATCGGCTCGGCGCTCGGCACGTCGATCGACGACGACTTCCGCACCGTGGCCTACGCCTCGGCCAAGGGCGCGCTGATCCCGCTGATCAGGACCGCCGCCCGCGAGGCCGCGCCGCGCGGGGTGCGGGTCAACCTGGTCTCGGCCGGCCTGGTGGCCACGCCGATGAGCGTCCGCGCCCGCACGTCCGCCGCCGTCCAGGCCAGGATGCCCGCGCTGATGCCCCTCGGCGCGAGCCCCTGCGGGCCGGAGGAGGTCGCGCAGGCCGTGCTGTGGCTGCTCTCGCCCTCGTCGGGGCGGACCACGGGCGCGGTCATTCCCGTCGACGGAGGGTGGCATCTGCGGTGAACGTCCTGTGGGAAGGCGACGTGGTCGTCGCCGGTGGCGGCAGCGCCGGGTGCGCGGCGGCCGTGGCGGCGGTCCGCTCCGGCGCGTCGTGCCTGCTGGTGGAGCCGTCGGGCTTCCTCGGCGGCACCGGCGTCGCCGTGCTCGACACCTTTTACGGCTTCTACGCCCCCGGCCCGGTCTCGCGGCGGGTCGTCGGCGGGATCGGCTGGGAGGTGTGCGAACGGCTCTTCTCCGCCGGAGCCGCCTTCGAGCGGCCCAACACGTACGGGGCCGGCACCGGCGTCACGTACGAGCCGGAGGAGCTCAAGCTCGTCTGGGACGAGCTCACCTCCGGCGCCGGCGTGCTGCTGCACGCGCGGGTGTGCGCGTACGTGCCGGGGACCGGGGTCGAGGTGGAGACCGTGGCCGGCCGGTTCCTGGTCAAGGCCCGGGTGGTCGTGGACGCGACGGGCGACGGCGAGGTGGCCTGGCGGGCCGGGGCCACGCTGGAGCGGCCGAGCATGCGCTCGCAGCCGATGACGGCCACGTTCCGGATGGGCGGGGTGGACCTGGCCGCCACCAGCACGGCCGAGCTGCACGCGCTGATGGCCGACGCCGACCTGCCCAGGCGCGAGGGCTCCGTGCACAGGACCGTCAACGACGGGATCGTGCACACCAACCTGACCAGAGTGAGCGGGCTCGACCCGACCGACCCGTTCGAGCTGTCGCGCGCCGAACGCGAGGGACGTGCGCAGGTGCGGGAGTACGTCCGCTTCCTGCGGGCCAAGGTGCCCGGGTACGAGTCGGCGGTGCTGCTGAGCACGTCCGTACGGATCGGGGTGCGGGAGTCGCGGCGCCTCGTCGGACGATATGTCCTGACTTCTGATGATGTGTTGGCCGGGAGGGATTTTCCCGACACGATCGCCCGGTGCGGCGCCCCCATCGAGGACCACGCCGCCGGAGCGGCCACCCGGTGGGAGTACGTGCACGACTACGGCACCTACGGGATCCCGTACCGGTGCCTGCTGCCGGTCGAGGTCGAGGGGCTGATCGTCGCGGGGCGGTGCCTGTCGGCCACGCACGACGCGCACGCCTCGGCCCGGTCGATGGGGCAGTGCATGGCGATGGGGCAGGCGGCCGGGACGGCGGCGGCGCTGGCCGTACAGGCCGGGGTGGAGCCCGCGGCGGTGGACGTGGACCTGCTGCGTGCCCGGCTTCGCGAGGAAGGAGCGCTCCTGTGACGGTTCGTACGGTGCTGGGGGACGTCGAGGAGATCGGCCTCACCTATGCGCATGAGCACTTTTTCATGACCGGTGACTGGCCCGTCCGCAACGAGCCCGACTACCGGCTCGACTCCCTGGACGCGGCCGTCGCGGAGGCGACGGCGGCCCGGCGGCTCGGGCTGTCCGCGGTGGTCGAGATGACGCCGCTCGGGTTCGGCCGCAGCCCGTCGCTGATGAAGGCGCTGGCCGAGCGGACCGGGCTGCACGTGATCGCGGTGACCGGCTTCCACAAGAGCACCTACTACAGCGACGCCCACTGGCTGCACCACTACTCGGCCGACGAGATCGCCGAGCTGCTGGTGGCCGAGATCGAGCTGGGCATGGACGAGTACGGGCTGGTCGGGCCGCTGGTACGGCGGTCGCCGGCGCGGGCCGGAGCGATCAAGATCGCGACCTCGTACCACGCGTTCGGGCGGGGGGTGGAGCGGCTGATCGGCGCGGTGGCCGCGGCCGCCCTGCGCACCGGCGTGCCGGTCGTCACGCACTGCGACAAGGGCACGATGGGGCACGAGCTGCTGGACGCGCTGTCCTCGCACGGCGTGGAGGCCGATCGGGTGGTGCTCGGGCACATCGACCACAATCCCGACGCCGGATATCTCACGTCATTGGCGGAGAGGGGGGCATACCTGGCCTTCGACCGTCCCGGGCGGATCAAGTACGGGCCCGACAGCGAAGTCGTCGCGCTCGTCGCCGAGCTGGCCGGGCGCGGGCTGGGGGATCGGCTGCTGTTCGGGATGGATCTGGCGCGGCGGTCGTACTGGCCGGGGCTGGGCGGCGGGCCGGGGCTGACGTACCTGCTGGAGCGGTTCGTGCCGCGGCTGGAGGCGGAAGGGCTCGGCGAGGCGGCCAAGGCCGCGCTGATCGCCAACCCGCGCGCCGCCTTCGCGCTACGGCCGCGCTGATCGCGAACCTGGCGCCGCCTTCGCGCTACGGGCGGGCTGATCGCGAACCCGGCCTCGCCTTCGCGCTACGAGCGGGCCGTCAGGTGACTCGCGGGCTCAGGCGGCGCCGCTCGGGGACTCGCTCGGTGAGAGTTCGGCGGCGACGAGGTCGGCGGCGCGCACCGGGTCACCGCTCGCCCGGTCGCGCAGCCGCTCGACCGACCAGACGTAGCCGGACGCCGCCAGGGTGAGCCCGGGCTCGCAGAGCTCGCCGTACACGCCGAAGTCCAGCTCGGGCAGGCGCGCGTGCAGGGCCTCGGCCAGACCGGCGGCGAAGGCGTCGCGCGCCGCCCGCGACGCCGGATCGCACTCGCCCAGCGCATCGGTGACGCCCTGGTCCTCCTCGAAGTCCTCCAGGTACGGCACCAGCGCCGGATCCCCGAGGCAGGCGATCGCCGTCAGCGTGTTGGGGCTGAACCCGCCGTTGTCCAGCAGGCGGGCGGCATGCGGCACGACGCGGCGATCACGACGGCGGGCCAGCCCGGCGATCGCCTCCTCACGCGCCTCGGTGTCCTGATCGCCGACCCGGGCCCACAGCGCCTCCCGGATCGCCCGGCTGTCCGCCTGGCACTGGGTCCCCAGAGCGAACGTCGCCCAGTCCCGCACCTCGTCCTCGGGGTCGGTGGTCAGCCGGATCAGCGCCTCGACCACCGCGTCGTCGTTCGCGCGGCCCAGCGGCAGCGACCACGCGACGTTGAAGCGCACGTCCTCGTCGGGGTGCTCGGCCAGGCGCAGCAGCTCGGGCACGGCCCGTTCGTCGCCCGTGCAGCCCAGCGTCCGCGCGATCGAGGCGTGCACGGCGTCTTCGGTCTCGGTCGCGACCAGCTCCAGGGCCGCGAGCAGCACCGGCTCCCGCAGGGACTCCTCGACCTGCGCCACGCTGCCCAGCAGGTCGCAGCCGATCCTGCGCTCGGCCGGATCGGGCGACCGCACCAGCGCGAAACCCCGCCCCGCCGCGGTCTCCCGATCCTCCGTGGCCTTGCCCACGAGTTCCCACGCCTGGTCGTAGTCGCCCGGACAGGTGGCGTTCCTGATCAACTCGACCGCTTCGGCGATGACGTCCATGGGAGGCATGGTCGCGCGCCGAGCGCCGTGCGGCCATCCGTTTTCCTCAAGGCAGGTTCTTCTCGACCTGGTTCTGCCAGTTGGCGTTGGTGTTGATCTCGGGCGAGGTGCCCGCGAAGGCGCCGCGCGCGTACGTGTCGCCCTGGAGCTGGTACATCAGCCACGCCGTCACGTAGCCGAGGAAGCCGCCGCCCGTGCCCTGGATCGTGTTGTGGCCGGCGCCCTTGAGCAGCGCCTTGGCTGCCGCGCCCGGGACCTGGTCGTAGTACGTCTGCAGCGCCGAGTTGGGGGAGATGATCGTGTCGCTGGACCCGCTGACGAACAGCACGGGGCAGGTCAGCTGGTCCACGTGGAACGCGTCGCCCGCGCTCACCCAGATCGGGGCGGGCAGCGCGATGGGGACGACGGTGTCGATGAGCCCGCCGGACTTGGTGGCGGTGTTCACCGAACCGCCCGCGCCCTGGGAGTGGCCGACCGCGCCGACCTTGGTCACGTCGAGCTTGCCGTAGAAGACGCTGGAGCTGTCGGTGTTCCGGTCGATCAGGTACTGGGCCGCGGCGATCATCTCGGACCCGGTGCCCGTCGTGGTGTCGGTGGAGGCGACCACGGCGAACCCCCAGGAGGCCAGCTGGTTGAGCAGCCCCGGATACTGCGTGGGCACCGCGTTGGTCCCGTTGCCCCAGGTGATGATCGGGTGCTTGAAGCCGCCCGCCCCGAGGTCGGCCGGGTAGTAGAGCTTGTATCCGGTCGCGTCGGCGGTCGCGACCGTCCACGGGCCCGCGACCTTGTAGTGCGCCTCGATGGTGTCCGCGGCCTGGGCGGGTCTGGCCAGGAGCCCGAGTACGAGCGCGACGGCGGCCACGACGAACTTCATACAGCCTCCATAATTTGTACGGATGACCGAAACTCTCGCTTCACAAGTGGGTCGTGTCAATGGTTGGATCGTGGCCATGGAGCACGTGCCTTCCGCGGCGGAGATGCTGGGCTGGATCGAGACCGTCGTGGGCCAGGGCGTCCGCCGCCCCGGCTACCCGGCGGACGCGTGGACCGAGCGGTGGCTGGCCGAGCGCCTGGCGGAGTTCGGCCTGGAGGTCACGCTCGAGCCGGTCGAGGTGCCGCGCTGGCAGCCGGGCACCGGGCTGCTGCGCCTCGACGACGGCACCTCGTGGACCGGCATGCCGCTGCCCCACACCGCGCCGACCGGCGGCCTGCGGGGCCGGATCGCGCGGCTCGCCGACGCCCGGCCGGGCGACATCGTCGTGGACGAGGTGACCTTCAGCGAGCTGCCGCAGTCGTACGTCAAGACGCTCGCCACCTCGGCGTACGACCCCGAGGGCGTCTTCGACACCCTCGTCCAGACGATCCCGTTCGGCCCGCGGATGATGGAGGTCGTCGAGCCCGCCCTGGCCGCAGGGGCCGCGGGCTTCATCGGCGCGCTGACCGGCCTCCCCTGGGAGACCCGCGACTACTACGTGCCGTACGACGCGGTCGAGCGGCCCATCCCCGCGCTGTGGCTGTCCGGGACGGACGCCCGCCGGCTCCTGGCCCGCCTCCCGTGCGAGGGGGAGCTGATCGCCGAGTCCGCCACCGACACCGTGATCACCCACAACGTGGTCGCCACCCTCCCGGGCAGCTCGCCCCACACGGTCATCGTCGCCTCGCACCACGACGCCCCGTGGGCCTCGGCCGTGGAGGACGCCTCCGGCCTGGCCCTCGTCCTGGCCGTCGCCCGCCACTGGGCCCGCGTCCCGGCCGAGGAACGCCCGCACAACCTGACGTTCCTGCTCACCTCCGGGCACATGGCCCACGCGGCGGGCACCCGCGCCTTCATCGACCGCCACCGGGCGGAGCTGGCCGGCGTCGTGCTCGAACTGCACCTGGAGCACGCCGCGCTCCGCTGCGAGGCGGTGGACGGCACGCTCGTGCCGACCGCCGAGCCCGAGGTCAGATGGTGGTTCACGACACGAGCCCCCCGGCTGGAGAAACTGGTCGCCGCGACGCTGGAGGCGGAGGACCTGCGGCGGTCGTTCGTCCTGCCCCCGGACGTGTTCTCGCCGATGCCGCCGACGGACGGCGCGTTCTTCCACCCCGAGGGGGTGCCGCTGGTGCACTTCCTGTCAGCGCCGATGTACCTGTTCGACTCGGCCGACACGATCGACAAGATCGACGTGGCTGGGCTGGAGCCGCTGGCCCGCGCGGCCGTCCGGATCGTGGCGGGCACCGCCGGCTGGACCCCGGCGGACCTCCGCGGGTAGCGGCGCCCCGCCGGCCATGGTCATGCTGGGGGACAACGCCCCAACGTCGCCAGGACGTGATCACGATGTCACAGACTCCCGTTCGGTTCTCCGAAGAGCGTTCCGAGGACGTCGTCGCGGCGTCGTTCGCCGGCGCCCGTGACGCCCGGCTGCGGCAGGTCCTCACCAGCCTCGTCCGTCACCTGCACGCCTTCGCCAAGGACGTCGAGCTCACCCAGGCCGAGCTCGACGCGGCCGTCGGCTTCCTCACCAGGACCGGGCAGACCTGCGACGCCACCCGCCAGGAGTTCGTCCTGCTGTCGGACGTGCTCGGCCTGTCGATGCTCGTCGACACCATGGCCAACCGGGCGCCCGCCGGGGCCACGGACTCCACCGTCCTGGGGCCGTTCCACATGGTCGACTCCCCGCCGCGGCGGCTCGGGGATCCGATCTCCCTGGTGCCCGGCGGCGAGCCGACGCTCGTCACCGGGCAGGTGCTCGCGGCCGGCGGCGACCCCCTCCCCGGCGCGGTCGTGGACGTCTGGCAGGCCGACGAGAAGGGCTTCTACGACGTCCAGCGGGACGACGTCCCCACCGGGCACCTGCGTGGCCTGTTCACCTGCGACGACCAGGGACGTTTCGCGTTCCGCACGATCCTTCCGGCCCCGTACCCGATCCCCGACGACGGGCCGGTCGGGGAGCTCCTGGCGGCGGCGGGCCGCCACCCCTACCGGCCCGCGCACATCCACTTCATCGCCGGCGCCGACGGCCACGCGCCGCTCACCACGCACGTGTTCGTCTCCGAGTCGCCTTACCTCGACTCGGACGCGGTGTTCGGTGTGAAGGACAGCCTGGTGCTGGACTTCGTCCGCGCCGAGGACGCGGAGCCGGCGGCGGCGTACGGCATGCCCGTCCCGTTCCGCCACGCGCACGTGGAGCTGCGGCTGCGCGAGAGCCGGTGAGCTACCGGCGGCCGCGGAACGTGCGCCGCAGGTCGTCGACCCACTCCCCGGGGATCTCCCACGGGATGAAGTGGCCGCCGTGGTCGTGCACGGTCAGGTTGACGTGGTTGTACCAGGCGCCGCGGTCGCTCCCGGCGAAGTGCCGCACGCGCTGGTCTGTGGTGACGCCGGGCGGGTTCTCGTAGCCGACGAAGGTGATGCCCGTGGGGGCCTCGACGGGCGGCTGCCGGTCGTGGGAGGGGGTCCACGGGTAGCGGTTGTTGTTGGCGTACGTGCGGATCGAGGTGCCGATCGAATTGCTCACCCAGAAGATCATGGCGTGGGTGAGCAGGTCGTCCTTGGTGAAGACCGACTCCAGGTCGCCGCCGTGGTCGCTCCAACTGGCCCAGCGCTCCAGGATCCAGGCGAGCATTCCGGCGGGCGAGTCGGTCAGGCCGTAGGAGAGCGTGCTCGGGGCCAGGACGTGGGCGGCGAGGTGGACGGCGAAGCGCCTGTCCAGGGCGACGATCCGGGCGTGGACGTCGGCGGGCAGGCCCTCGGGGATGGGCTGCCCGCCGCTGAGGTCCCAGGCCCGGTCGCCGTTGAACAGCGTGAGCTTCTGCCCGGAGCCGATGTGGATGCCGTGCAGCTCGGCGGCGTACTTGTGCCCGAGCTGCCCCGTGACCATGGCTCCGACGTCGCAGCCGGCGGCGGCGTACCGCTCGTGGCCGAGGACCCGGGTCATGAGGATGTGCCAGAGGTCGGCGACCTTCCAGAAGTTCATGTCCGGGTGGTCCGGCAGCGGCGTGGAGAAGCCGAAGCCGGGGAACGAGGGGACGATGACGTCGAAGGCCTCGGCCGGGTCGCCGCCGTGCGCGCCGGGGTCGGCCAGCGGGTCGATGACCTTGGACCAGTGCCAGAACGTCCACGGCCAGCCGTGGGTGAGGATCAGCGGCGTCGGGCTCGGGCCGACACCGGGCTTGCGCATGAAGTGCACGGGGACGCCGTCGACCTCGACGCGGTAGTGCTCGTAGGCGTTGATCGCGGCCTCGGCCTTGCGCCAGTCGTAGCCGGTGTGCCAGTGGTCGACGAGCTCCCGCAGGTAGGCGCGGCTGACGCCGTAGCTCCAGTCGTCGTTGCCCGCGTCGTCCGGCCAGCGGGTCAGCTCCAGGCGCCGCCGCAGGTCGGCGAGCACGTCGTCGGGCACGTGGATCGGCTCCGGCGCCAGCGGGCTCCGGGTCTCGTCGCTCATCGTCGTCTCCTGCTCAGGTGCCATCGACGGCAAAATATATCAGAGATTTATTTAATTTCGTGATGTATCAGAGCGCGAGGCCGAGGTCGGCGATGAAGCGGGCCAGGCCGACGCGCTTGCGGAACAGCTCGCGCAGGTCGTCGGTGACCGGCTCGCCGAGGCGCTCGGCGGGGATCGCGGTGAAGGCGCTGCGCAGGACCAGCGTGGTGACGTACCCGGCCGCGGCGTCGCCGGCGGGCACGCCTTCGTCGGCCAGCCCTCGCTGGTACGCGGCCAGGATCGCGCGATGGATCACGGGCAGCTCGCCGGGCTCGGTCAGGCCGTCGTGCGCCAGGCCCACGAGCAGCTGGCCGAGGTCGAAGCCGATCGGCACCGGGTCCTGCCAGCCCCAGTCGATGGCCACGAACCGGCCGGGGTCGTCGGCGGGCACGAGGAGGTTCTGCGGCCCGGCGTCGCCGTGCGCCATGGTGTGCGGCAGGCGGTCCGCGGCCGCGAGCAGCGCGGGGACGCGGCGGGCCAGGGTGTCCAGGTCCATCTGCAGGAGCGGGTCGGCGTGCGCGGCGACGAGCGGGTGCCGCCAGAGGGCGGGGTCGCGCAGGATGGGCAGCGCGTGCCGGGTGAGCAGCCGGCCGACGTAGGTCCGCAGCGCCGTACGGGGGCGGGAGCCGTCGGCGGGACGCTGCCCGGCGAGCCGGCCCAGCGCGCGGGCCGCGGCGGCGTACCTGGTCAGGTCCCACTCCCCGGGGGCGGTGCGCACGTCCTCCAGCCACAGGTCGAGGCGTTCGTCGCCGAGGTCGTCGACCAGGAACAGGCGGGGCAGCCGCAGCCCGGGCGGGAGGGGCAGGCCGGAGGTGTACACGTCGGCCTCGGTCCGCCACGGGAACCCGGCGACGAACTCCGTGCGGGCGGGCTCGGGGATCACCTCGATGTTCGCCCAGTGCCGGGCGGAATGGAGGGATTTGACGAAGAAGGACCAGGTGCGGCCGGACGCGGTCGTGCCGCTGACCCGGCGCAGGCCGCCGGTGGACGGGGTGCCGGACGTGTGGTCGATCGGCTCCACGCGGATGGACTCCACCTCGGCGCCCTCATCGTCCAGATATTTCCGTACAAGAGGGGTGAGGTGGGCGCGGGATGGCATCGCGGTCATGTGCAGAACGTCTCCCACCCCGCGAGGTCCCGCATAGAGCATGGCCTACTCAAACGTTCGCCCGTACCATCCCTCTGTGCGTCATCTGTGGCCCTTCGCCGGTCGGGAATCCCAGCTCGCGGCGATCCGATCGGCGGTGGAGGCCGGCGGCGCCGTCGTGGCCGGGCCGGCGGGCGCCGGCAAGAGCCGCCTGGCGGCCGAGGCGCTGTCCGGCGCCGGCGACGTGACCTGGATCCTCGCCACCGCCGCCGCCTCGGACCTCCCGCTGGGCGCCATGGCGCACCTGCTGCCCGGCCAGCCGCCGCACGGCAACGTGATCGGCTGGGCCGCCGACGCCCTGGACCGCGAGCGGCTGGTGCTCATGGTCGACGACGCCCACCTGCTGGACCCGGTCTCGGCCGTACTGGTGCACCACCTGGTGATCGGCGGCCGGGCACGCGTGCTGGCGACGACGCGCAGCGGGGAACGCGCGCCCGACGCCGTGACGGCGCTGTGGAAGGACGACCTGCTCCCGCGCCTGGACCTGGCCCCGCTGACGCTCCGGGAGGCCGGCCTGGTCCTGGCCGGAGCGCTGGGCGGGCAGGTCGAGGCGCCTACGGTCCGGCGGCTGTGGCGGGCCAGCGAGGGCAACGCGCTGTTCCTGCGCGAGCTGGTGCTGGCCGGCGAGTCTGGCGGCGCGCTCGCCGAAAGGCGCGGGGTGTGGCACTGGTCGGGCGAGATCTCGGTGACGACGCGGCTGCGCGAGCTGATCGAGAGCCGGATCGGCGACGTCGACCCCGGCGAACGGGCCGCGCTGGAGCTCGTCGCCCACGGCGAGCCGCTGTCCGTGGACGCGCTGACCGCGCTCGCCCCGCTGGAGACGCTGCGGCGCCTGGAGGATCGCCAGCTCGTCACGATCTCGCCCGAGCCGCCGCCCGCCCGGCCCCTGGAGCCCCCGCACTTTCCTGAGCCCCTGTCCGTACGGCTCGCGCATCCGCTCTACGGCGAGGTGATCCGGGCCGGGTGCGGCACGCTGCGTACCCGCGAGGTGCTCAGGAGCCTGGCCGACGAGGTGGGCGGCCGCACCGGCGCGGACCCGCTCCGCGTCGCGGTCTGGCGGCTCGACAGCGGGACGGCCGGCGACCCCGCCGCGCTCGTCGAGGCCTGCAACATCGCGCGGAACGTCCGCGACCTGCGGCTCGCGGCCCGGCTCGGACGGGCCGCGCTGGCGGTCGGGGGAGGGCCCACGGCCGCCCTGGCGCTGGCGTCGGTGCTGTTCTACGACGACCGGTACGACGAGACCGAGACCGTCCTGCCGGACCTGGCCGACGCCCCGGCGGACGACATGACGCGGGCCGACCTGGTGTCCGTGCACGCGCTCAACCTCTTCTGGGGATTGGGCCGGGAGGCCGAGGCCCGGGCCATGCTGACGGACGCCTGCGCCACGATGACCGCTACGGAGCCGCGCCAGGGCCTCCTGGTGATGCGCGGCTCCATCGAGTACATGATGGGCATGTTCGACCACCTCGGGCGGTCGGTCGCGGAGATCCGCCGGATCGCCCCGCT
The DNA here is from genome assembly GCF_040680035.1 of Nonomuraea sp. NPDC052116. Taxonomy (NCBI): domain Bacteria; kingdom Bacillati; phylum Actinomycetota; class Actinomycetes; order Streptosporangiales; family Streptosporangiaceae; genus Nonomuraea; species Nonomuraea sp. NPDC052116. The sequence continues at coordinate 145,906 of NZ_JBFAWA010000024.1, forward strand.
CAGCTCCCGGTTCGAGCTCGGGCTGGCCCCGCTGGAGGGAGGCCGGCTCGTCCACGAAGGACGCGCCCGGCAGGCCGTCGCCCGCGTGGACGAGGCGCTCGGCAGCGTCGGAGACCTGCCCGGAGGGCTGCCGTCGGTCACGGCCACGCTGGCGGAGACGGGGGCCGGCGCCGCCGTTCTCGCCGGTGACCTGGCCGCGGCGGGCCGGTTCGCCGACGTGGGGTACCGCATCGGCGAGGACTATGTGGGCTGGGACCGCGCGCTGATCATGTTCGGGGCGCTGCGCGGCCGGGTGGCCAGGCTCCAGGGGCGGCCCGCCGAGGCCGTCCGGCTGTGCAGGCAGGCCGCCGTGCGGCTGCGGGGCCGTACGCTGCACGGCGGGCTGTGCCTGGCCGAGCTGGCCCACGCGTACGCGCTCACCGGCGACGTGGCCGCGGTGCGGGCGACCACGGAGCTGGCCGGCGAGCTGGGCCTGCGGGTCGGTCACCAGGTCGAGTTCGCCTTCCGGCTGGCGCGGCCGTGGGCGCTCGCGGCGGACGGCGACCTGGCCGGGGCGGTCGAGGCGGCGCTCGAGACCGCCGACGCGGCCGGGGAGCTCCGAGCGTACGAGCTGTACGCACTGCACGACGCAGTCCGGCTCGGCGCCTCCGGCCTGGTCGCCGACCGGCTCGCCCGGCTGGCCGCCTCCGTGGAAGGCGACCTGGCCCCGATCCTCGCCCGGCACGCGGCGGCCGAGGACGCTCCCCAGGAGCTCGACGCGGTGTCGCTGGCCTTCGAGTCGCTCGGCATGCTGCTGCACGCGGCGGAGGCCGCCGCCCAGTCCGCGGCCGCGTACCGGAGGCAGGGGCTGCCACGGCGGCAGCGGGCCGCCGAGACCCGCGCGTGGCGGCTGGCCCGCCGCTGCGAAGGCGCCCGCACCCCGGCGCTGACCGGCCTGGCCGCGCCGCAGCTGACCGCCAGGCAGCGGCAGATCGCGCAGCTGGCCGCCTCGGGCCTGAGCAACCAGGACATCGCCGACCGGCTGGTGCTCTCCCGCCGGACGGTCGCGAACACGCTCGTGCAGGTCTACGAGCGGACCGGGCTGAACAGCCGGGCCGAGCTAGCCGACCTGCTCTTCACCTGACCGGGGCGGGCTCACGTAGTAATACACCAGCGCCGGCTCACCGGCCGCGTTGAGCCAGCGGGCGCGGCCGCTGCCGACCCTGCGCCAGCCGGAGCGTTCGTAGAACGCTATGGCGGCCGTCCCCTCGGAGGAGACCTCCAGCTTGAGAGGGGTTTCGACGGCGGCGCGGACGGTGTCGAGGAGCCGGGCGGCCAGGCCGCTCCCGCGGGCGGCGGGGGTGACGAACAGGCGGGTGACCTCCATGTCCCGGGTGAGCGCCACGTGGCCGAGCACCGCCTCCGCCTCGACGGCTATCCACGCCCCGATCAGGCCGTCCGGCGTCAGCCAGCCGGCCGGGTCGCGCGGCCAGTCCACGGGGTAGCGGTCGCCGGCCTGGACCTCGGCGAGGGCCTTCGTGCAGGCGTCCAGGTCGTCGGGGGTTCTGTCGCGGATCTCCACGCGGGCCAGCCTACGAGGCCCTGGGGCGGACGCTGCCATCAGCGGCCGGTCGCGCCCGCTGCGCGGCCTGGCGTCCCGGTAGCGCGCCGGTCACGGGGGCAGGACTCGCGCCTGAAGCGCCGTCGTGCGATATCGTTAAACCGCTTTAACAGCGGGGATAAGGGGGATGGATGCCTCGCCGGGCCGTTCCTGAGGATGATCGACCTCGTCCCTCGACGATCCGGGACGTGGCCAAGCACGCCGGTGTGTCGGTGGCGACCGTGTCGCGGATCCTGTCGGGCTCGTACCCGAGCGCTCCCGCCACCCGGAGCAAGGTGATGCGGGCGGTCCGGGAGCTCGACTACGTGGCCAACGCGCACGCGCGGGGGCTGGCGGGAGCGCGGCCGAAGAGCGTGGCGATCGTGGTGAACTCGGTGGTGTCCCCGCATTACGCGCACGTGGCGCAGGGCGTGCAGGACCAGGCGGTGCGCGAGGGCCGGCTGTGCATCGTGGGCACGACGGGCGGGGACGCCGAGCGGGAGCTGGCCATGGTGCGGCTGCTGCGGGAGGAGCACGCCGAGGCGGTGATCCTGGTCGGCAACATGCCGATCGACGACGCCTACCGGGAGCGGATGGCGGACTACGCGCGGGCGTTGGCGGTGGCGGGGTCGCGGCTGGTGTTGTGCGGGCGTCCGGCACTGGGGGAGGAGGTGCCGGCCATCGTGGTGGAGTACGACAACACCGGTGGCGCCCATGCGATCACCAGTCATCTGCTCTCGGCCGGTCACCGGCGGATCCTGTTCCTCGGGCGGCGGGCCGGTTACACGACGCCGGAGAGCCGGATCGCGGGCTATCGGGCGGCGCTGGCCGCGCACCGGGTGGCGCATGACCCCGGGCTCGAGGTGGACAGCGTGGTGATGGACCGGCGCGACGGCTACCGCATGATGCGGGAGCGGCTGGAGGCGGGGCCGCGTGACTTCACCGCGGTGTTCGCCGGGAACGATCTGCTGGCGGCCGGGGCCCGGGCGGCGTTGCGGGAACGCGGCCTGCGGGTGCCGGACGACGTGTCGCTGGTCGGCTTCGACGACCTTCCGCCGGCCGACGACATCGACCTGACCACCGTGCACGTGCCGCACGAGGAGCTGGGCCGGACCGCTGTGCGGCTGGCCCTGGACACCGACACGGCCGGGGCGAGCCGGCACGTGATGCTCGGCACGCACATCATCGTCCGCGACTCCGTCCGCCCTCTTCTGCACGTCTGAGGCGGAGTTAAACCGTTTACAGGGACGATGCCACTCCGTCGAAGGTCTGCCCAGGTGGATGCCGTAGTATCCGGTCCATGTCCTCCCCCCTGCGCCTCCCGCCTGCCGACCCGCAGCTGTCCGATTTCACCGGCTGGACCCGTGCCCACTGGGAGAGCGTGGCGGACCACCTGCTCGACTCCGTGGCGCCGTACGCCACGGACGGCTTCGCCCAATACCGCCTCCCCGGACGGGCGAGCCGGTCGGGCACCGTCAGCGACGGGCTGGAAGGGTTCGCCCGCACGTTCCTGCTCGCGGCCTTCCGCATCGCCGGGGCGGGCGGCGACGTGCCGCCCGCCCTGCTGGAGCGCTACGCGGCGGGGCTGGTGGCCGGCACCGACCCCGCGCACCCGTACGCCTGGCCTCCCTTGACGGACATGTCGCAGCCGCTCGTGGAGGCCGCCTCCATCGCGCTCGCGCTGCACGAGACCCGGCCCTGGCTGTTCGACCGGCTGTCTCCGGAGCAGCGGGAGCGGGTGGTGGCCTGGCTGGCGGGGTTCGTCGGGCGGCGCACGCCGGACAACAACTGGGTGCTGTTCCAGGTCGTCGTGGAGCAGTTCCTCGCCGAGGTGGGCGGGCCGCACGACCCCGGCGAGATCGCCGGCGGGCTGGAGCGGATCGAGGAGTGGTACGTCGGCGACGGCTGGTACTCCGACGGCAAGGGCAAGAACTTCGACTACTACTCCGGCTGGGCGATGCACCTGTATCCGTCGCTGTGGGCGCGGATGGCCGGCGACACCGCCCGCGGGCGGCTCTACGCGGACCGCCTGAGCCGGTTCCTGGAGCACTACCAGCACCTGTTCGCTGCCGACGGCGGGCCGGTGCACCAGGGGCGGTCCCTGATCTACCGGTTCGCGACGGTCGCGCCGCTCTGGCTGGGCGCGCTGACCGGCGCCTCGCCCCTGCCCCCTGGGCGGACCAGGCGGATCGCGAGCGGCGTGCTGCGCCACTTCGTCGAGCGCGGCGTCCCCGACGAGCGCGGCCTGCTCACCTGCGGCTGGTACGACGCCTTCCCGCCCGGCACCCAGGACTACTCCGGCCCCGCCTCGCCGTACTGGGCCAGCAAGGCCTTCCTCGGCCTGCTGCTGCCGCCCGGTCACCCGGCCTGGACGGACGCCGAGACGGCCGCGCCGGTCGACCTCGCCGACCAGGTCGTGGCGATGTCCCCGCCGGGCTGGCTGCTGCACGCCACCCGCGAGGACGGCGTCGTCCGGCTGGTCAACCACGGCAGCGACCGCGACCGCGTCCAGGACCCGGCGGGGCCGCCGGACCCGCACTACCTGAGGCTCGCCTACACCAGCCACACCGGCCCCGACCTCGGCGAGCAGGCGGTCGACGGGCAGCTCGCCGTCGTCTCACCGCAGGGGGCGCCCTCCCGGCGGCGCCGCATCGAACCTCTCGCCATGGGGGAGCGCTTCGCCGCCTCGGCGTACCAGGACGGGCCCGTCCGCGTGGTGACCGCCTCCGTGGTCGACGGCCCGGCCGAGATCCGGATCCACCAGGTCACGGCGCCCGCCGGACACCGGGTACGCGACGGCGGCCACGCGGTGGCCGGTCCGCGGCCGCCCGAGGCCCGGTCCGGGGACGCCTGGGCGCTGGCCCGGCGCGCGGACGGCCTGACCAGCGTGGTGCGCGGGCTGCACGGCTACACGGGGGCGGGCGTGGCGAGCGGGCACGGCGTGAACGCCTTCGGAGCGCACTCCGCCACGCCGTACCTGATCCGCGACGCCCACCCGGGCGGGACCGCCGTGTACGTCAGCCTGGTCCTGCTCACGGCGGCCGAACGGGAGCCGGCGATGCCGGAGGTGCGGGTGAACGGGGACGAGGTCACCCTGCGTCCGCCCGCCGGGGATCCGATCACGGTCCGCCTCGGCGCCGGCCCCCTGGTGGAGTGGCACGTGCGCAAGACCTACGTGACCACCCGCCTCTGACCTGAAGGGGTAGTTCGTCCTACGAATTGTCAGGCATTTGAATGTTACCCTGAACGCGTGGAAAAGCATGATGGGGAGCGGATCGGGGTGGTGGCCGCGCTGGTGCGGTCCACGTTCCTGACGAACGCCGTGTACGCCGAGTCCGCCAGGGAATATGGCCTCACCTCGCAACAGGGGCAGTTGTTGTGCGTGCTGATGGCGCAGCCGTACGGCATGAGCGAGCTGGGCGCGATGCTGGGGCTGGCCAAGTCCAGCCTCACCGGCCTGGTGGACCGCACCGAGCGCAACGGCCTGGTCCAGCGCAGGCCGGACCCGCACGACTCGCGCGCGCTGCGGATCGCGCTGACCAGGAAGGGTTCCGAGCTCGCCGCGGAGTTCTACGCGGAGACCTGCGCGCGGATCGAGAACCTGACCACGGGCCTCGCCGTCGCCGACCGTGACGCGCTCGCCGACCTGCTCGGCCGGGTCGTGCAGGACAACAAGGTCCCCGTGGTCTTCCTGGAGCCCGGTGAGGGGGCCCACTCGTAAAGCCGCCCCCGGGTTGCAGTTCGTGTAGCGAACTAATATGGTTCGTAGCACGAACTCAACCTATTCTGTTGATCGGGGCGTGCAATCATGAGTCGTAAAGTTGTGGTCGTCGGCGGTGGTTACGGCGGTTCGGCGCTGGCCAAGGCGCTGGACGCCGAGGCCGAGGTCGTCCTCGTCGATCCCCGGGACGCGTTCTTCAACACGGCCGGGTCGCTGCGGTCGGTGACCCGGCCGGAGTGGGGGAGCAACATGTTCTTCCCGTACAGCGGGTTCCTGACCCGGGGCACGGTGATCCGCGACCGTGCGGTCTCCGTGGATCCCGGCGGCGTCACCCTGGCCTCGGGGCAGCGGGTCGAGGCCGACTACCTGGTCCTGGCCACCGGCTCCAGCTACACCTACCCGGCCAAGCCCGTCGCCGACTCCACCGAGCAGGTCCTGGACGACCTCCGCGCGACCCACAAGGAGCTGGCCAGCGCCGAACACGTGCTGATCCTGGGCGCCGGCCCGGTCGGTCTGGAGCTGGCCGGGGAGATCAAGGAGGTCTGGGCGCACAAGCACGTGACCGTGGTCGACCCGGCCGGGCAACTCCTGCCGGCGTTCGAGCCGGAGCTGCGCCAGGACCTGCACCGCCAGCTCGGCGAGCTCGGCATCGACCTGCGGCTGGGCACCCACCTGACCGCGCCGCCGGCGACCGAGCCCGGCGAGGCCGGGACCTTCACCGTCACCACCGCCGGCGGGGAGGAGATCACCGCCGACATCTGGTTCCGCGCCTACGGCGTGCGCGTCAACAGCGACTACCTCGCCGACGGCCGGCTCACCACCCGCACCCCGCAAGGGCAGGTGCGGGTCACCGAGACGCTCAACGTCCACGGGTACGACCACGTCTACGCGATCGGCGACATCACTGACGTCCCCGAGGCCAAGATGGCCGGGTACGCGATGCAGCACGCCGAGGTGGTCGCGGGCAACATCCTCGCCCGGCTGCGCGGCGAGCGGCCCACCGCCGCATATCGGCCCCTGCCCCACCCCATGATCCTGCTCCCGCTCGGACCGCGCGGGGGTGTCGGCCAGCTGCCCAGCCCCGACGGCCCGGCCGTCGTCCCGGCCGAGACGGTGTCGGCGTACAAGGGAGCCGACCTGTTCACCGGCCGCTTCACCGAGCAGTTCGGCGCCGCCTGAAGGGCCTCCCGGCCGCGGCAGGTGTGATCATGAAATTCGAAAGGAAAGGCAGAACCATGTCCGGACACGACGTCGTCTTCGGCTTCGGCGCGCACAGCGGCGTCGACGAGGCGCCGGAGCTGCTGCGCATGGCCCAGCAGGCCGACCGCGACGGTCTCGACCTCCTGTCGCTGTCGGACCACCCCTACATCGGCAGGCGCCTGGACGCGTACGCCGCCCTCGGGTTCATCCTGGGGAGTACGCGGCACGTCGCCGGCCTCGTCAACGTCACCAACCTGCCGACCCGCCCCGCTCCCATGCTGGCCAGGACCGTCACGTCGTTGTCGGCGCTGTCGCAGGGCCGCGTCGTGCTGGGCATGGGCGCGGGCGGGCTGTGGGACCGGATCGCCGACATGGGCGTGCCCCGGCTGTCGCCGGGCGCCGCCGTGGACGCCTTCGAGGAGGCGATCGTCCTGGTCAAGAAGCTGTCGGGCGGCGGCCCGCCGGTCACCTACGAGGGCCGCCACTACCAGGTGCGCCAGATCGAGCCGGCTCCCGTCGCGGCGCCCCCGGTGTGGACGGGATCGAACGGCGCGAAATCCCTGGCCGCCACCGGCCGGGTGGCCGACGGCTGGCTCCCCGGTCACGCGGCGGACTGGCTCAGCGAGCGCTACCGGACCTCGCGGCCGATCATCGACGAGGCGGCGGCGGCCGCGGGCCGGGATCCGCGCGAGATCCGTACGATCTACAACTTCCCGGGCCGCATCACCGATCGGCCGCTGCCCGCCACCCGTGACGGCGACGGCCGCTGGATCGGTGGCTCCGTCGGCCAGTGGGTCGAGGAACTGACCGGGGCCGTGCTGGAGCATGGCGCGTCGGGCTTCATCCTCTTCTCGGCCGATCACGGCGTCGCCGACCTCGTCACCCTCGGCCGCTGGGCCGGGGAGATCGTCCCGGCCGTGCGCGAGGCGATCAAGGCCTCCTGAGGCGGCGCGTCAGCCGTACGCCCGGGAAGAACGTGAGGGCGTAACCCGCGAAGAGCAGGTCCACCACGAAGAACGCCCCCAGGGCCCGGAGGTCGTGGCTTCCCGGGGCGTGGACCTTGCCGCCGTCGTGGCCCGCGTACAGGGCCGGAGCCTGGTCGCCGGCGGACAGCTCGTCCTCGTCGCGGCCGTGGAGCCAGGCGTCGGCAAGGCGCAGGCCGCCGTCGTCCGAGCGGAACGATCCATGCCACGAGCAGCTGCCGTAGATGGAGCATTCGAGATGTTCGGCGGTGAACGTCCCCGTGGTGCCCTCGCCGCGCGCCGCCCGGATCTCCGGCACCGCCGCGAGCACGGCGAAGTACGCGCTCACCACGGCCAGCGCCAGCATGCCGAGGCCATAGAGCTCGACGACGCCGAGCCGGAGCCCGCCCCCACGGACCCCCGCCTTCGCCCTATGCGTCTTCCCGGCTGATCCGCCGGGCCCCCGTCCGTCCCGCAACGCCCACCTCCCGGTCGGGTGTGTGCTTCCCCCATCAGGATGCACCCGCCGGTAGGGCGGAGGTGGCTCAGCCGAGCAGCTCGGAGCCGGAACTTCACCGGTGCGGCGGCATTCGCGCGGCGCTCCCCGCGGAATTCGCCCGGCGATATACGGAGAGTGGTCACCTGAACGCGTATCTTCTCCGAGCCGCCCACGGTAATTCCAGGCCGAACTCGAGAAAGAAACGGGCGCGGCGGAGAAGTCAAATTCCGGACATCGGCCCCCGGCATAAGTCGTGACTCGGCGGGGGACAAAATGCTCATGCGAAGCACGCCGGGGCCTCATTTACGCGCATTCCCCACGACGTTATCAGTCGGCCGTAATGCGCGCGCCCACGCCCGGTAACGCCGTTTACCCGGAAGACCCCGACCAGGAAATTCCGGGTCCCGAGGGCTGCTCGGTCGCGGAGCAGCTGTTACAGCGCCTGGTGGCGCTGCGCCGATGGTCGGGGCAGCCGTCGCTGCGCAGGCTCCGCATCCTCGGCGGCTCGGTGGAGCTCGCGGACGGCACCTGGGTCGACGCGCTCCCGGAGACGACGGTCTCGGCGGTGCTGCGCGGTCACGGCCCGCGCGGCCTGCCGCGGCTGGCCCTGGTGGAGGCGTTCGTACGGGCCTGCCTGATGTCCTGCGGCCAGCAGCGGCACGCGGCCGAGCAGGTGCGGCGGTGGCGCCGGGCCTGGCGGGCGCTGGCGGCGGGCGAGAAGGGGGCGCCCGCGTTGGCCGAGCGGGATCTGGCGCTGGCGGCGGGTGAGGAGGGGGCGCCCGCGCCGGCCGGGCGGGATCCGGCGCTGCCGGTGCCGCGCCAGCTGCCGCGCCCGATCCGCGGGTTCGCCGGGCGGGAGCCGCAGCTGGCCCAGCTGGAGGAGTGGTCGCGGCGGCCGTACGGCGACCTGGCGGCCGGCCCGCTCGTCCTCGTGACCGGGCCGCCGGGGATCGGCAAGTCGGCGCTGGTCGTCCAGTGGGCGCACCGGTCGGCGGCGCGGTTCCCCGACGGCCACCTTTACGCGGATTTATCGGGAGATGCTGGGGCGCATCCGGTGATCGTCAGGTTTCTGCGGGCGCTGGGTGTGCGGGTGGCGCCCGACGACGAGGAGGAGGCCTCCTGCCTGTACCGGAGCGTGCTGGCCGGCAAGCTGATGCTGGTCGTGCTGGACAACGCCCGGTCGGTACGGCAGGTGCGCCCGCTCCTGCCCGGCTCGCCCACGTGCACCGTCGTCGTGAGCGCGCGGACATACCTGAGCGACCTGGTGATCCGGGAGGGTGCGCTGCCGATGGAGCTGAGCGCGCTGAGCGACCACGACGCGTTCAGGGTGCTGTCGGCCGCGCTCAACGTCGAGCTCGCGCACCGGGACCGGGAGGAGTGCCGCCGGTACGTGGTCGAGGCCGGAGGCTCACCGCTCGCCCTGCGGATCCTGGCCGAGAGCCTGATCCGCGAGCGCAACGTACCGAGGCTGAACGCCTGAGAGCGCGAACACCCCGGCGGCCAGCAGCCCGAGCAGCGCCGCCCCCGTGATCACGGCCGTGGTCGGCGCGAACTCGGCGGCCAGCCCCGCCACGGCGAACCCGAGCCCCTGGAAGAACATCATCCACGAGGCCCGCACGCTCAGCGCCCGCCCCAGCAGCTCCTTCGGCGCGGCGTCCAGGAGCATGCGGTCCAGGCCGAGCTGGAACGACGCGCCCAGCCCCGCGACGAACAGCACCCCGGCCGCCACCGGGATCGGCGGCCGGAACGCGAAGGCGAGCAGGGGCGCGAAGCACAGCGCGGCCAGCGCCGCCATCAGCCGGACCTGCCGCCCGGCGGACAGCGTCCAGTTCCCGGCGAACTCGGCGGCCACCGTGCCCAGCGGCAGCGCGGTCAGGAGCAGACCGGCGCCCACGGTGTCGTCCGCCGACAGCTCCGCCGCGTACGGCACCGCCAGCGCCTCCGGCGCGACCGCGAACGCGGGCACCGCCCAGGCGAACACCAGCAGGCGCCGCAGCGGCCGGACCGCCATGAGCCGGCCGATCCCCGACAGCGAGTCGCGCACCAGCGACTGCCCGGAGCCCGCGGCCGCCGGGCGCTCCCGCGTGCCGAACCGCAGCAGCGCGGCGGACAGGCCGAAGGACACGGCGTCGGCCAGCAGCAGCGTGCCGGGCGAGACCACGGTCAGCGCGATGCCGCTCACCGCGAAGCCGCCGATCTGCGCGACCTGCGCCACCACCCGCATCAGGCTGCGCCCCGGCACGTACGCGTCGCCCGGCAGCACCTGCGGCATCGTGGCGGCCCGCGCGCCGCCGAACACCGGCCGGATCAGCCCCAGCGCGAACCCGAGCGCCAGCAGCACCGCCGTCGGAGCGCCGGGCACCGCCATCGCCGCCGCCAGCACCGCCGAGATCAGGTTGCAGCCGACCAGCAGCCGCCGGTTCGGCACCCGGTCCACCAGCGCCGACAGCAACGTCCCCGCGACCAGTTGCGGCAGCATCGGCAGCGCGAACGTCACCGCGGCCAGCAGCGGCGAGTCGGACCGCAGGTAGACCAGCACGGTCAGGGCCAGCTGGGCCAGGACGCTCCCGGTCATCGACACGGTGTGCGCGGCGAAGATCGCGCGGAACTCGCCGATGGCCAGGGCGTCCCGGAAGCGGCCGGCCTTCGCCGTCATGCCCCCACCACGGTCCGTCCCGCGTGGGTGCGCCTCATCCTGACCCGCAGCGCCAGCGGCTCCAGCACCGGACCGGCGATGGCGTCGGAGTCCTGCAGGTCGAGCCCTTCGATGTCGTAGTGGGCCGCGATGTGCGCGGTCCCCACGATGGCCTGGTAGACGCCCAGGTGCATGCCGAGGCACACCCGCGGCCCGGCGCCGAACGGGAAGTAGGTGAACCGGGGCTGCTGCGTGGCTTCGAGCCACCGCTCGGGGCGGAACTCCTCCGCGTCCGGCCAGAACCGGGGGTCGCGGTGGATGAGGTACGGGCTGAAGCGCACGTCCATGCCGGGCCGCAGGGTGTAGCCGCCGAACGTGCAGGTCTTGCGCACCTTGCGCCCCATGAGCCAGGTCGGCGGATAGAGCCGCATGACCTCCTTCGTCACGGCGTCGGCGTACGGCAGGCTCCGCTCGTTGGCGAGGCCGCCGGAGTCGGCGATGACGGCCAGCGCCTCCTCCCGCAGCCGCTCCCGCACCTCCGGCCGCCGGGCCATCTCCCTGATCACCCACGCCATCGTCGCCCCCGGCGAGCCGAACGACGCGAGAATCATCGACGTCAGGAAGTTGATGGCCTCGTCCTCCGAGGGCATGTCGGGATCGTCGGCGAGCAGCAGGTCGATGAGGTCTTCCGGCGTTTCGTGCGGCGCGGCCTTGCGCTGCCGGAACTTCTCGGTGATGGCCGCGTTCACCCCGGCCTCGGCCCGCTGCACCCGTTTGATGGACGGCAGCGGCAGCCAGCTCGGGAAGGTCAGGCTCGAGTCCATGAACGGCAGCGCCAGCCCCGAACGCCGCTCCGCGGCATCGAAAACGGCCTCGTTGTCCAGGCCGAAACAGAACATCGCCGAGAGCTTGGCGCTGTAGCTCCGCATGAACGGCACCACGTGGAAGGCCCGGCCGGAGAGCGACGCGAGGCGTTCGTCGAGCAGGTCCGTCACCCGGTGCCCGTGGGACCTGATGACGTTCCTGGTCATGCCGTGCCAGGCACGGCCCCGGGCCCGCATCCAGCCGTCCAGGTGGTCGCTCACCTCCTGGTCGGAATGCCGGGCCGGGAACAGCGACTCCTCGGTGAGATAGAGCTCGTTCGACTTCTTGAACAGCTCGCCGATCAGCTCGGGGTCCGCCACGAAGATGGTGGCCGGGCTGAAGGTGAAGATGTCGCCGTAATCGGCCTGGCAGCGCCGGAGAAATCCGATCCGGTCCCGGTCGTAGTCGTAGGAGTTGCCGACGGGCCAGCGTCCGCGCGGCCCCGGCGGCATTGTGTCGGCAGGCTTTCTCATCGCTCTGACCCTTTCGGTGGTGGCCGGCAATCGCGAACGCGGCCCACGCCGGCACGCGCCGGGGGGCTCGCACCGGCGTGGAAACCGCGGTCATTCACCTGGGGTATTCGCCCGCCCACCGGGCGGGCACCCGTTCTTTAGAAGTCAGCCCAGGGGTAGCGGCCGCCCATCCGGCCCTTGTTCAGGCCCAGCAGTGTGGCAGCGGTGTGCTTGGCGAATGCCATTCTCCGACACCTCCTTTCTGCGTGAAGACCGACGCGGCTTTATTCGCCCGGTCGCGAACCCCATTGGATTTCCCCGGTAACCGGGGCGCAAGGGCTCGCACGAAATGGCAGGCATCCGCACGGATCAGCACACATTTCATAAAGGCGCGGCATTGCGCGGGCTAGGCCGTTCGCGCCGTCACGCTGCGCCAGCCGAAGGCGACGGCGCCGGTCAGGAGCGCCACCCCGGACAGCACGCCGCTGACGAGCGGCACCCAGGCGACCGCGCCCGTCGGGGCCAGGAGCAGGCCGGCGACGCCGAGCACGGTGAGGACCACACCGGGTACGGCGATGCCCCGGTCCTTCCAGACCGGCGCCAGGGCGATGAAGTGCACGCCGACCACGAACGCGACCCAGGCCACGTTGGCCTGCGCGGGGAGCCCCCAGGCGGCCAGCACCCGGAGCCCGCCGAAGAGCAGGAGCGCCTCGGCGGCGACGACGATCAGGTAACCGCGGCCGAACATGTTCCGCCGCGGTCCCCCGCCGGTGTGCTCTCTCCGGGCCGCGACGAACCACATGGCGATCACACTCGCGGCCGCCAGGCAGGCGGCCGCCCGCAGGACGTTCACGGTCAAGGTGTTCAGCGGGCTCTGCGCGTTGACGACGACGAAGACCGCGCCGAAGACCGCGCCGACCAGCAATCCAGTCATACGTTGCATGACGTTCATTGAACTGCGCGCCGGATCCCGCCCACAGGGGGGCTGGGACGAGGTCGGGGTAGTCCTGGCCCTACCCCGCCGCCCTACCCCGCCGCACCGCGCAGGTAGGCGAGCACGGCCAGCACCCGCCGGTTGTCGTCGGCGGTCGCGGGCAGTTCGAGCTTGGTGAACACGCCGGCCACGTGCTTGCCGACGGCCGCCTCGGTGATCGACAGGGCGCGGGCGACGGCGCTGTTGGAGCGCCCTTCGGCGATCAGCGCGAGCACCTCGCGCTCCCGCTGGGTCAGCCGGTGCGCGGGCTCGGTGGTCTCCCTGGCCCTGGCCCAGGTCTGCTCGAACAGGTCGATGAGGATGGCGATCAGGCTCTGCTGCCTGATCACGAGAGCCCCCGGCGAGTACGGGACGGGGGTGATCCGGATGAACGCCACCGCGCGGTCGAAGACGAGCAGTTGCTGGATCGGCTCGTCGATGACCCGGTGCAGGTCGCCGGTGGCGTGCAGCTCCCTGATCCGGGCCGCCTTGCGGGGGTCGTCCAGGACGCTCGCGTGGACGATCGTGCGCATCGTCATGCCGCGCCGCAGGGCGTCCAGCACGCGGAGCCGGCTCTTCTGCTCCTCGCGGCCGTGCTCCGCCGAGCCCACCGGGTGCATGGCGCGCAGTTCGCGGGCCGTGGCGGCGGCCTGCGCGATCTGCTCCCGGACGAGCTCGTTGTCCTCCACCCGCTCGACGTCGACGGGGATGCCGCGTAGCTCGCCCACCACCTCCTCCAGCCGCTGGGCAAGCTGGGCCAACGCCACGCTCTCGTTCACACGCCCCCTCATCCGTATTGGGACATTCTGTCCGATCCCTTGGCGGCACTTGTGGCGGAGGTTACAAGAGAGGTCCAAGTGAGTCCCAAGACGGGCCGGGGAGCATGGTCCCTCCTCTGTGGAAAGAAAGGGACCCCCGATGAGAAGGACAGCGTTGCTGCTGGGTGCCGCGCTGCTCAGCAGCCTGCTGGCCGCCCCTCCGGCGCTCGCCGCCCCCGCCGTCAGTTCGGCCGCGCCCGCGGTCAGGACAGCCGCGCCTGCGGTCAGGACCGCCAAGGTCAAGGTGAGCCCCGCCAAGCAGTCCGGCGCCTGCCCCACCACGGTCGGCTTCTCCGCCGTGGTCGCGGCCAAGGGCCGGGGAACCGTGCGTTACCGCTGGGTACGCGGTGACGGCAGCAAGGGCGCCATCAAGAGCTTCCGCGTCAACGGCACGCGCAAGGTGATCGTGACCGACCGCCAGACGTTCGACCGGAGCACCTCCGGCTGGCAGGCCGTGGAGATCCTCGGCAGGAAGGGGCTGTCGGCCAAGGGCCGCTTCAGCGTCGCGTGCGCGGGCCCCGTCGTGGTGTGGGACGGCGCCCACCCGCTGCCCGCCGAGCCCGGCAGGCCGCTGGTCGCCGCGGCCGACGTCGAGGCGAACCCGGCGACCTACCGCGGCGCCTGCCCCACGACGGTGGTGTTCACGGGCACCGTCCAGGTGTCGCGCACGCCCGCCAGGGTCGACTACCAGTGGATCGACAGCAGCGCGGGGGAGGGGCGGCCCGAGTTGCTGTACTTCGCGGCGGGCGGGCCCCGTACCCGGCAGGTGACGCTGCCGCTGTCCGTGGGCAGCTCCACCGGCGGCTGGAAGGCCATCCGCATCCTCAACGCCGGCGGCCGCGACTCCGGACGCGCCACCTACCAGGTGACCTGCTCCACCACGCCCACGACACCTCCGCCCACGACACCTCCGCCGACGTCGCCGCCTCCCACGACGCCTCCGCCCACCTCGCCTCCGCCTACGACGCCGCCTCCCACGACGCCTCCGCCCGCACAGAAGCCGGTGCCGCAGATCGTCGACGTCACCCCCGGCGACTACGAGGGCAGCTGCCTGGAGCCCGTCTCGTACCAGGCCACCGGCCGCATCTCGCTCCCGGCCGGCCCGGCGCGCAAGGTCACGTACTGGTGGATCCTCGACGGGGTCAAGTGGACGCCGCAGACCGTCGACTTCCCCGCCGGCGACCAGCCCCGCACCCGTGACGTGTCCGCCACCTGGAGCCTCGACTCCGGCCGGAACGGCACCCACACGCTCGGCCTCGCGACCGAGGGCGGCCCCGGCGAGCCGGCCGAGCGCGAGTTCTCCTTCACCTGCGTCGAGGAGGGCGGCGACGCCAAGCTGACCGCCGAGTACATGCTGACCTCCCACTTCACCGGCCAGTGCGACGGCTCGTTCACCCTGCGGGCGGACGCCATGGTGGTGACGGACCGCGCGGCCGACATCAAGTACCGCCTGGTCGTCGACGGCAAGCCGGGCACGCTCAGGGCCGCCACGCTCAAGCCCGGCGTACGGAGCAGGATCGGCGACTTCTGGTACAGCAACGCCAGGTCCAGCGGCTCCGGCGTGGTCCGCCTGGAAGTCCTGAACCACAACAAGCCGGCCGAGCAGGAGCCCTACACCTGGACCTGCACGCAGCCCGACCCGTCGCCGGGCACGGTGCAGATCACCGAGATCGAGTCGGTCGGCTACTACGGGGACTGCGTCGCCGACCCGTACCTGACGGCCTTCGGCGAGTTCAAGGCGCCGGCGGGCACGGAGGTCAGCTACCACTGGGTCATCGACGGCCAGGCCGGGGAGACCTTCACCCACAAGATGCCGGAGAGCGGGGTCCTCGGCATCCAGGCGTTCAGCTGGAGCCGGCCGGCCAGGACCGACGGCACGATCAGGATCGAGGTCCTGAACCACAACAAGCCGACGGCGCAGACCACCTACCCCATCCGCTGCGAGAAATGACGACCCGTGCGTGCCGTCGTCCCGGCGACGGCACGCACACCGACCGCGCCGACCGGGGCCGCCCCGACCGCGCCGACCAGGGGTCCGCGCCGAGCGGTGCCCGCCCGACCGGGGTCCACGCCGACCGCGCCGACCGGGGCCCGCGAGTCGGTAGCAGGCCGTTTTCGTCCGCCATGAGCCAGTCTGGAAGACGGTAGCCCGCTAACAAAGGTGATCGTCGTGACTGACCTGTCCGGATTTCAGCATCCCCGCCTGGCCCGCGTGTACGTCCAGGCCTCCGCCGCCGCGGACCTGCGCGGCGGGCGGGAGCACCGGCAACGGCTCCTGGACGGGCTCGAGGGCCGGGTGATCGAGATCGGCGCCGGCAACGGCCGCAACTTCGCCCACTATCCCAAGACGGTCAGCGAAGTCGTCGCGGTCGAACCGGAGGACACCCTGCGCCGCTTCGCCGAGGCCGAGGCCGCCTCGGCGCCCGTGCCCGTGCGGGTCGTGGCCGGCCACGCCGAGGCTCTGCCGGGCGAGGCCGAGGCTTTCGACGCCGCGGTGGTCTCGCTCGTGCTGTGCAGCGTGCCCTCGCCACCGGCGGCGCTGGCCGAGATCGCCCGGGTGCTCAGGCCGGGCGGGGAGTTGCGCTTCTACGAGCACGTACGATCGTCCAACCCGGCGCTCGGCCTGCTCCAGGACGCGATCACCCCGGTGTGGCGGCGCATGGCCGGAAGGTGCAGTCCCAACCGCGACACGCTCGCCGCGATCCGGCGGGCGGGCTTCGCCGTGGACGAGGTCGAGCGGTTCGCCTTCGCGCCGCAGCCGCCCGTCCCCGCCCTCGCGCACGTCCTCGGCCGGGCTCACCGGACCACGTAGAGCCGGTCAGGGGCGGACCGCGCCGAGCAGGCGGGTGCGCCAGTAGTCGTCCAGATCGACGACCTTGATGACGTCCCCGGTCTGCGGCGCGTGCACCATCTTCCCGTTGCCGGCGTACATGCCCATGTGCCCCAGCCCCTTGCTGAAGAGCAGGTCCCCGGGCTGCAACGCGTTCAGGGGGACGCGGCGGGCGGAGCCCCAGCTCCACTGGGTCCAGGTCGTACGGGGCAGCTCGACCCCGGCCTGCCGCCAGGCGGCCTGGGTCAGGCCGGAGCAGTCGTAGGAGCCCGGTCCCGTGCCGCCGAACCGGTACGGCTTGCCCACCTGGGCGAAGGCGAACTGCAGCGCCAGGCGGGCATTGCCGGAGGCCGGACCCGTGTACTTGATGCCGGCGCTGTTGGGGTCGCCGGTCTTGAAGGCGCCCAGCCTGCGCAGCAGCTTGGTCTGCTCGGCGATCAGTTTCTCGATCTTGGACTTCTCGTCGCTGACCTTGTCGCGCGCGGCGTCGGACTCGGCCAGGGTGGTCTTGGCGTCGTTGCGCCGGTCGCGCAGCTCCTTGGTGGCCGCCTCGTAGGCGCGGACCTTGGCCGCCCGGGACTCGGCCATCTCCCGGAAAGAGGCCATGCTGTTCAGGATCGCCGTGGGATCGGCCTGGCCTGCGAGCCCTTCCCACCCCCTGATCGGGCCGAACTGGTAGTCGTTGACGGCCAGCCGGACGAGGTCGTCGCGCAGGGAACTGGCTCGGGCGTCCTTGAGGCGGAGCTCGGTGTTGAGCGTGTCGTACTTCTTCTTGGCCTTCTTGTACGCCTCCGTGGCCTGGTTGTACCGCTCGACCACCTGGTCGGCCTGCTCGTTCAGCTTCACGAGCTTGGCTCTGGCCTTGGCCGGCGACGGCTCGGCCACGGCGGCGCCGGGAGTGACGGCCAGTGCGACCAGGGACAGGGCCGCGGCCGCCGCTGTTCGTCCAAGCCTTGTCGGCAGGGCCACTACGACGCCTCCTCGTAAATCTCCAGAACCTGGGGCGAAATAGTACAGAAGTGAAAGGGCTGTCTGGCCTGTTTGCGGCATCGAGCATCCGGAACGGCGGGTACTACCTGCGCTAGGGGGCGATCAGGCCGGTCCAAGAGGAGATACGCGCGCCGCGCCTCCGGCGTTCAACGGGAGACTCATGCTGTTGGGACGTCTACTACTATGACTTGTAGTTGTTCTGTTGCCCGGGTGAGCAGTGACGCCGCTGGCTATCCTGGCGCGAATACTAAGGTCGGCAGCTGTGAGGGGGGAGCGCGTGGCACGGCGGTTGCTCCTGCCCGGCCTCCCCTGGCTGCTGCCCCTGCTGATCGCGTTCGGCGTGGCCGGCATGCACACGCTGGGGCATCTCGGCTCTCACCATGGTGGCGCCGTCGTTCAAGGCTCGCACGTTCATGCCTCTCCCGTGGAGTCTTTCGGGATGGACCGGGGTGAGGTCGCGATCTGCTCGCGGGACGCGGCCGGGTTCGATCCGAGCGACGTGTGCCTGGCCGTGCTCACCTCGGTCATCGCGCTGCTGATCGCGGTCGTCTGGGCCGCCACACTCTACTGGCGTGCGGGGATGGGCGGCTGGGGGTCCCCGGCGCGTACGGCGGCCAGAGCGCCGCCGCGCCGCCTGGCGCCGAACCCCGCAGTGCTCTCGGTGATGCGCATATAGGCCGAAATATCGGCGGACGGGCTGAAAAGCCGGTTCGCGATGACGGCCTGCGTACCTCCATCACCGAAGGAAAAACACCATGTTCACGAATATGAGGATCTCGGCTGCCACCGCGGCGGCCGGAGCCGTGCTCGCGCTGGTCGCCGGCTGCGGCGGCACCGACAGCGGCTCGATGGGGCCGGACATGGCCGGCATGTCCAGCAGCGCACCCGCCGCGACGACGGCGAGCGCCTCGCCCGCGGCGGCGTTCAACGACGCGGACGTGATGTTCGCGCAGATGATGATCCCGCACCACCAGCAGGCGGTCGAGATGGCCGACCTGGCCGCGACCAGGGCCGCCGACAAGGAGGTCAAGGAGCTGGCCGCGAAGATCAAGGCCGCTCAGGACCCGGAGATCCAGACCATGCAGGGCTGGCTCACGGCGTGGGGCAAGCCGATGCCGTCCGAAGGCATGGACCATGGGATGGGCCATGACATGCCCGGCATGATGTCCGAGGACGACATGAAGAAGCTGGAGGCGGCCAAGGGCGGCGCGTTCGACCGGCAGTTCGCCAAGCTGATGATCGCCCATCACGAGGGCGCGATCCAGATGGCGCGTACCGAGCAGACGCAGGGCTCCAACGCCGAGGCCAAGGAGCTGGCCAAGACCATCGAGACCGCCCAGCAGGCCGAGGTCGCCCAGCTGCGGGAGATCCTCGACCGTCTCTAGGAGTTGGGGGCCCGCCGCACGGCGCGGCGGGCCCCCAGGACCCACCGGTTACCGATTCTGAGCGACGGCGGCCGCGAGCTTGGCCACCTTCGCGTCGTAGCCGCGGCGCAGGTCGATCGGCCGGCGGATCTCGGCGAACGGCGGCAGCTCCGCGTCCTCCAGCCGCACCGGGACGCAGCGGCCCGCCGACCCGTTGTAGACCTGGGTCAGCAGCGCCGCGCAGGCGTCGGGGCGCGTCGTTCGGAGCTCGTGGGCGTTCGTCACCGGGTTGCCGGTCGTGGCGTGAGGTTCATGCGGATCCCGTCCTCGGCCCAGAGCACGAACCGTTCGACGGGGACGACGTCGTGTCCGGAGGCCGGTTGGAAGCGGAATCTCCTCAGGAGGACCGCCAGCACCAGTTCGGCCTCCACCATGGCCAGGCTCGCGCCTTCGCAGCTGCGCGGCCCGAGGCCGAACGGGATGTAGGCGTAGCGAGGTCGGCCGGCGACCTGGCCGGGGGTGAAACGGCCAGGGTCGAACGTCTCGGGATCGGGCCAGTACCGCGGGTTCATGTGGACGGCCCAGAACGGATAGAAGAGGGTCGTCCCGGTGGGGATCTCGTAGCCGGCCAGGACGAGATCCTCGGTGGTCTCGCGAGCCCCGTACGGACCCGGCGGATACAGGCGCATCGATTCTTTGAGCGCGTTCTGAAGACGGGTCAGCCGTTTGAGGTCGGCGTACTCGGGTGCGACACGATCGGACAGGACCTCGTCGATCTCCGCCGTGACCCGCTCGGCCTCGGCGGGGTGCCGGGAGAGCAGGTAGAGGGTCCACGAGACCGCCACGCCGGTCGTGTGGTGGGCGGCAAGCATGATCATCAATACGGTGTCCCGCACGCGGGCCGGGCTCATCCCCGCCGCGACCAACGCCGCGGCCAGGGCGTTGCCGTCCTGCTGGGCCGAGGCGAGCACGTCGTTCACGGTTGCGCGCAGGTAGGCCAGGGCCTCCTGGGCACGCTTCCGTCTCTGCTCCTCGGTTCCCGGGTCGGCCGGCTGGTACTGACGGCCCAGGTACTCCGTGAGCACGACCTCGAAGGCCGTCACGACCTTGTCCGGGTCGTGGACGCCGTTGCCGAGGGCGTACTGGCAGATCATCCGGAGCGACAGCGCGCTCAGGTCCTTCTGCAGCTCGACCGGTCCCTCGCCGGCCTGTTTCGCCCACCGGTCCGCCAACTGGCCGGCGAGCGCGGTCAAGCCGGGGAAGTGGGCCTCGTGGGAGCGGCGACCGGCCAGTACGGACAGGACCGCGCGGCGCCATGGCGTGTGCTCGTCCGCGGGCAGGGTCTGCAGGTTGCCGGCCTCGCACAGCGGGGCCAGGAACTCGAACAGCTCCTCCGGTCGCTTGTTGACCCCGGCGGTGGCCTCGAGCAGCACCGGGTCCGCGATGGAGACCGCCGAGTCCGTGCCGGGCAACTCGAAACGTACGACCGGCCCGTATTCGGCGTGCAACTGCAGTTGGTAGGCGTGCAGGCCGCCCGCGGTAGCGATGTCATGCAGCCCGCCGTCACCTCGTACGGGTGGTCCGGGAATCACCGACACGTTACCTCCATGGACATACGGATCTCTTCTACGTATCTCCCGTGAGTGGCTGCTTGGCAAGGTGCCGAGCACCCGCGGCAGCCTCCGATGGCCGTCACCGTCGCGGGTCTGACCTGGTCACCCGTATGTGGAGGAGTCTCAATGTCCAGGACGAAGGCGGAGGCTCACAGCGGCAGCTCCAGCGTGACGGTCGTCCCGTTGCCGACCGAAGAGGCGATGTCGTACCGCCCTCCCAACGCGGCGGCCCGGGCGTGGAGCTTGCTCCGGTCGATGACCTCGTGCGAGCCGAGCCCCGGCCCGTCGTCGCAGACGGTCAGCCTCAACGTGACCCCCGCGGTCAGCGCCATCGAGACGTACGTGGCCTGCTCGACGGCCGAGAACGCGTCGACCAGCACCGCGAAGGCGAGGAGGGCCGCTTCGTCGGGAACCGCGTCCTCCGGCAACGCCCACACCTCCACCGGAATTCTTGCCTGCTTGCCCCAATCGGCCACGAACGCCTTCACCGACTCCCGCAGGCCCGTGACAGGCGATGGCCCAGTGATCACATCCGGTACCACGGTCATGACACCCCCTCCTTACGGCACCAGGGTCGTGGAGGGGTCTTGGAGCCACATGGGGATGGGATGAGAGTCCCATGAATCGTGTCAGCGTCCTGCGGCCGGCTTGCGACGTTCTCTGGCAGGAGTGAGGCCGAAGCCGCCAGGCACGTCGCAAAGGCGGACCCGCCGCAGGGCTGGGCTGCGGCGGGTGGTGGTGGCGTCCAGCCGCGTGACTTGTTGTCGGTCTCGAGGGCGTGGCGCGCGAGCGCCGGCCGGTCGATGTCCGGTCCGTACGCCGCCGCGTTGCCCAGGACGGTCGCGCCTTCGCGACGGAGAAGCACCACGGGACGCACAGGGCGCCCGGCAGACGCGGACCCCGTACGTCCCGTGGAGCAAGACTTCCGCGCGGTCAGTCGCTGTCCAGCGGCTCCAGCACGAACACCGGGATCTCCCGGTCCGTCTTCTTCTGGTAGTCGGTGTACGGCGGATACGCCGCCACCGCACGCTCCCACCACTCGGCCTTCTCCGCGCCAGTCACCTCACGGGCCTTCATGTCCTGCTTGGCAGGGCCGTCCTGAAGTTCCACATGAGGGTGGGCCTTGACGTTGAAGTACCAGACGGGGTGCTCGGGAGCGCCGCCCTGCGAGGCGACCACGGCGTATCGGCCTTCGTGCTCCACGCGCATCAGCGGCGTCTTGCGGATCTTGCTGCTCTTGGCACCCAGGGTGGTCAGCAATATGACGGGCATTCCCGTATCCAGCAGAGTCGTGCCCTTGGTGCCGCCGGAGCTTTCGTACAGCTTCACTTGCTCGCGCACCCACTGCGTCGGGCTGGGTTCGTACTCACCCACAAGAGGCATGGCATCCATCCCTTGGTCGGCCAACTCACATTCAGGACGCTCCAACACCCGGCCGGTGCGTTTTCATCCACGCCTCAGTCCCGGTTGCCAGGTGCTGGGGGTATGCGCTCTTGCTCGGCTCCAGCGGGGATCAGAGCACAACAAAGATCATTCTGTTGGGACCTGATCAGCCGACGACCACGTCCAGGAAGATCGGCTTCTTGGCGGACAGTAACTGGGTCCCGGTCTCGTCGGTCATCTTCCAGTAGATCTTGCATCTGCCGGGGGAGTCCGATGCGCGGACGCGTACCGCGATGTCGACGGGCTCGCCCGGCTGGACCGGGCGGATCTCGACCCGTTTGGGGGCGCGGCACGGGGTGTCGTTCAGCCGGGTGAGATAGCGTCCCCGCCACGGGATGGTGCCGGTGTTCCTGATCCGCCAGATCTTCGTGAACTCCGTCCCCGTTTTCACCGTCGTGCCGTCCGGATGGGTGACGTCCTGTTCGAAGGCGGAATCGTCGTAGGGGGAGGCGGCCCCCGCCGGGGTGTTCGGCGCGGTGGGCCCGTCCTTTCCGGAGAGCGGGGCGAACCAGGTGAAGAGAGCGGCACCGGCGGCGGCAGCGGCGGTCACGACCGCCGCGATCATGGTCGGCCTCCTGGCAAGGGGAGGTCGGGTTCGGCGTTCGGGATGCTCCGCCATACGGACCTCTGTCTCGATGTGCCCGGCACGGGCCTCGGCGGGTCCGGCGCGGGTCTCGTCGTGACCCGTACGGCCCTCGGTGGTCTCGCTACGTGCGGCGGCGCTCGCGGCCCGCTCCCAGTGGGCTCGCCACTCGCGCCTGGCCTCCTCGGCGTCCTGCCTCAACCGGTCGACGGCGAGGACCCGGACGAACTCCCACGTCGTCTCCCAGGTCGGCAGGACCTGCCCCCGGGCGGCGGCTGCCAGCGAGGACTTCGAGGCCGCCGCGCCCATGCGGGTCGACATCTCCGCGAAGGACGGGTCGCCCGCCTCCGCCTTGAGCTCCCACAGGCGGTACGCGAGGGCGGCCACCGGGCCCGCGGCCGGTTCAGGCCGGACCGGTTTTCGCCCGGGCCGCGCTACTCTGCCCGTCCACTGCGGGTCAGGCTCGTCTCCCTGCGAGCCTGACGTCCCCGGTAATTCCGGCATCTTCACCTGCCCTGTCCGGCGCCGTCATCCGGCCGTGCCGACGACCTCGGCATGGCCTGTGACGCCTGAGAGCAAATGAGATTACCTGAATTGTCCGAATACGTCCGGAATTCTGCGGGTTACCTGGACGCCGTGGTCATTCACCTGCGCATGCCCGGAAGCCGTACCCCGCCGCGAAGGATCGCAATGCCTTCTCGTTCTCGTCCGGTTCCAAGGACTGTTCCACCGCCTTCTTCGCCTCGCCCTCCCTGCCCGCGCGCATCGCCGCCTCCGCGCGTCCGCTGAGTTCGCGCAGGCTCGCGGCCAGCGCTCTGGCGGGCACGAAGAACCCATTTCGCACCCGCGGGACGTCGCCACCGGGTGGCGCGATCGCTTCTATCGCGGCTGTGGTGCCGGTCATCGACTCCGACGCGCGGCGCAGCTCGTCCACCTCCTCGCGCAGGTTGGCAGGTGGCTCCTCGCGGAGATCCGACTGCCGGGACGCTTCCTCACAGACCGCGTCCACGGCGGCGATGTATTGCCTTTTGACGTCCTCGTACGGTTGCTCCTCCGCCACCGAGACCGTCGCCCACAGCACCAAGGCAAGGGCCGGCACGACCCCGCCGACGATCACGCGCCACGCCGGGACATGCCTTCTCTCACGCGATCTCATCCGCCGCTCACTCCTTCGGAAGAAAACGCCCTTGGCGCTCTTGCGAGCGCCAAGGGCCGAAGTCCGGCCGAGCTACGTCCCCGTCCCAGCTCGGGATCAACACCGGATCCGGCGCTCCTGCGACCGCTTGTACAGGGTGGCCACTTCGCTGCCACGCAGGACAGAGTAGAGATGCACCTTCGTCTGGTTGCGGTAGAGCTGACTGCCGCCGGAGCACTTCCACGAAGGGGTCGTCGTCACGGTGAACGCCGCCCTTCCCTTCTTCACCTCCGAGGTGGCCTTCGTCCGCCAGAAACCGAGCCCGCGATACTGCTGGAGGCTCGTCTTGACCACGGCCCGGCGGCCCCACTCGCCCTTCTCGCAGTGGACCTGCCTGCTGGTCGTGATATAGGCGCCAGTCCTGTACGGGGTCTTTATCCGCTGCCACCCCTTGCAGCGGTCGTGGTAACTGATCCCCAGGTAGGACTTCGCCGACCAGCCCGGCGCCAGGACGGCCGAGCTGTCCGAGACGGCGGTGACGCCCAGCCCCGCCTGCGCCGACGCGGACGACCCCGCCATAAGCCCGGCCGTCAGCCCGACGACGAGAGCCGCTCCGGTAATCCCTTTTCGTCCGATCATCGGATCTCCTTTCAAAGAAATCCTCTGCACTTTCCGACTCGGGAGTCCCCGATCAACCGCGCACAGCGATTCAGCGGAATATCCGAACGCCTGCCAATGGCGCCGATGCCGAACCCTGGCGCCGGGAACGGCCCCACTCTGACCGCCAACGCCCGGCACCGGCAAGCGATCTGCCCCGTCCAATCGTCCAAACATTGTCCAGAGCTATTAGGACAATCGAATCCGCAGGTCAGGAACTTGCGACAGGGATTCTACGTACCGGCGGAATCTTTCCCGGCTCCGCACGATCAGTTCCTACGCCGAGCCC
Source organism: Nonomuraea sp. NPDC052116 (assembly GCF_040680035.1). NCBI lineage: Bacteria > Bacillati > Actinomycetota > Actinomycetes > Streptosporangiales > Streptosporangiaceae > Nonomuraea > Nonomuraea sp. NPDC052116. Next base: position 170,513 of record NZ_JBFAWA010000024.1, read on the forward strand.
GCCTCGGGGTGTCGCAAGCAATTGCGGACTCCAACAGGCTTCGATCGGCACTCCGTCCCAAACCTCGAGTGCAGCCTCCAGAGCGAGCATCGAGAGGATGTCGGGGGTGCCCACCCGGCCGCGTGGCGCACCGTCCGCGGCCTCGTACCGCAGCGACATGCCGAAGGGGTCGCGGTGCGAGTTCCATCCGGGGAGAGGCGTGTCGAAGCAGGGCTGCAGGTCCCGGCGCACGTACAGGAAGGCAGGCGAGCCGGGACCTCCGTTGAGGTACTTGTAGGTGCAACCGACCGCGAGGTCGACGTCGTGCGCGTCGAGCCCCACGGGCAGGGCGCCCGCGCTGTGGCACAGGTCCCACACCACCAGGGCGCCCGCGGCGTGCGCCGCGGCGGTCACACCAGGCAGGTCATACAGCCTCCCGCTGCGGTAGTCGACGTGGTTGACAAGGGCGACGGCGGTACGAGGGCCGAGGACGGTCCGGAGTTCGCGCGGGTCGACGGCGACCAGACGACGGCCCGTCATCCACGCGGCGGACTCCGCGATGTAACCGTCGGTGGGGAACGTCGTCGCGTCGACGACGATCTCATCGCGTTCCGCGGCGGCCATCCGCACCGCGCCCACCAGCGCCTTGAAGATGTTCACGCTGGTGGAGTCGCCGACCACGACCTGGCCGGAGGCCGCGCCGACCAGCGGGGCGATGCGGTCACCGATCCGTTCGGGCGCCGTCCACCACCCGGATTCCGTCCAGGACCTGATACGCAGCCGCCCCCACTCCCTGGCCACCACGTCGGCCATCCGGCCGGGCACGGTGGCGGGCAGCGCGCCCAGCGAGTTGCCGTCCAGGTAGACGGTGTCGTCGTCGAGGACGAACTCGGCGCGTTTGGCGCGCAACCCGTCCGCCTCGTCGAGCTTGCGGGCCTTCTCCGAGAGGTTCACGAGACGTACGCGATCAGACATGGCTGCGCGCCGTCCACAACTCGGGGAACACGTTCTTCGTGGCCCGGCGCTCCAGCCAGGCCACGCCCGCCGAGCCGCCGGTTCCGGTCTTGGCGCCCATCGCGCGCCGGGTAGCCACGAGATGGTCGTTGCGCCAGCGCCACACCAACTCGCCGATGTCCGTCAGCGCCTCGCCGAGCCGTACCAGGTCGGCGTCCCGGTCGCCGGAGTAGATCTCCGTCCATGCCGCCTCGACCTCGGCGGAGGGCTCGTACCGCTGCGACAGATCCCTTTCCAGCACGACTCGCGGTACGACATGACCGCGCCGCGCGAGCAGATGCAGCACCTCGTCGTACAGGCTCGGCTGGCGCAGCGCCTTCTCCAGTTCCGCGTGGACGCGGGGCGCGCCTCGGTGCGGCACCAGCATGGACGACGACTTCTCGCCGAGCAGGAACTCCATCCGCCGGTACATCGCGGACTGGAATCCGGAGCCCTCGCCGAGCGCGGCCCGGTACGCGTTGAACTCGGCGGGAGTGAGCTGTGACAGCGGCCGCCAGGAGGAGTTCAGCGCCTCCAACTCGCGCACGCTGCGCTTGAGCGCGTCCATCGCGATGGGCAGCCGGTCCTCGCGCAGCGCGCGGCAGGCGGTTTCCCACTCGTGGACGATCACGGTGAACCACAACTCCATGACCTGGGTGGTGACCAGGAACACCATCTCACCAGGGTCGTCGGAGACGGGGCGCTGCAGGTGGGTGAGGACGTCGGCTTGGACATAGTCCTCGTACGGGGTCGTGCCCGCGAAGTCGAGGTTCGGGGACTCCGAACCGATACCGGCTCCTCGGGACGCGGGGGGATGCGACATCGCAGTCTCCTCGAGAGGTGTTACCGGGTAGCGGTCCGCTCCCTTCCTCTCGGCGCTGGAGCTCCGGTCCCCTCGGGTCCGGCCATCTCGGTACGGCCCGGAACCCACGAGGCATCATGCGGGATCGTGTTCCGATATGGCAAGAGTGTTCCCTCAAATGGATCGGGCGAGCCGAGCGTGTACTCGTGCACGAGGACTTCCTCCGCCTGATCGAGGAGACGCTCAGCAGACACAACATGCACCCCGACCAGATCGCGGTGGTGGCCACCTCCGAGCCCAATCCCATCCCTCTGCGCATGGCCTACTGTCGTCCGCGCGTGCCTGGTCTTCCAGACGTTTCATCCAGACCCGCGTTCTGCCGGCTGCTGGTCAGAAATTCCCTATCCCAAGCCGAAGATCGACCCTGGAGTAGGGTCGTGCCTCCTGATCGTCCACTGTCCCTTCTCGTCGGCGCACTGGTCACCCTCGCCTTTATCGGGCTGGCCATCTGCATCGTGCGAACCACCCCCGCCAGTACCCGGGCACGGGTCCTAACGGCGGCGGCGACGCTGATGGCTTCCCTGCCTGCCGTACTGCTCGCCTTGTACGGGTGGTGAGAAAGTGGCTACCCCGCTTGCGGATCACCCAGTGCACTTCCGCAATTTCTGGGGCATGCTCACCCCGCAAGAGCAAAGCACGCTACGCGCTCGTAGTTCGGTGAGCCGTTATGGCAAGGACACGGTCATCGTCGCCGAGGGGACTGCCACCAGCCAGGTGACCGTCATTCGCTCCGGGTGGGCCAAAGGCGCCACGATCAAGGCCGACCGTCCCGTACTGCTGCGGCTGTACGGGCCTGGTGAGCTCATCGGCGTCTCGGCTGCGTTGACTGGCACGGTGCCGGCTGAGACGGTGACGATAACGTGCTACGAGCTGCATGCGATGACTATGTCCGCTCGTAGTTTCGCCGACTTTTACGTCGGGCCTCCGATGCCTCCGCTGCCCTGCATCGCTTGCCGCAGTGGCGGTTGGAGGAGGCTGATCGGCTGCGCACGATCCGCGATTACCCCACCGCTGCGCAGAGACTGGCCGGGCTTCTCGTGGAGCTCTGTCGGCCAGAAAATGACCCGATCCGCCATACCGGTGGCACCATCAGCGTCCCTCCAAGCGGCGCTTCGCTCTCCCAGCAGGACTTAGGGAGCTGGATCGGTGACTCACGCGAGACTGTGGTTCGTGCTCTCGCCAGCCTACGCAGTATGGAACTGACCCGCTCCGGGCTGCCCCGGGCATATCAGGATCACAGATCCGGTTCGGCTTGGCGCATGTGCTGCGGCTGCTGACGCCGGTGCTCCGCCATAATTGTCGACGCTCTGATCAGGTAAGCGAGAACGAGAGCCGGTCGTCAGGCGGCTTTAGAGCCAGTTGGTGGTTGCGGTTAGTGACCGGCTGACGATCCCCGGCCGAGGTAGGAGCCGGAGCTTTTTCTTGAGCACCGAGGAGCCTCGGCACTGCCTCATGGTCTGCCATGCTTCGGCAATGGAGTCTTTGGTGCCGGTGGAACATGAACCCGCACCGACGTGACAGAACACGAAGCCGTCCCGCTCGGGAGGGATCAGCGGGCGCGGCGGACTCGGGCGGCTCGGCGTCGCCGATGAGCACCGGGATGAACCGGACACCCCTCCCCATCAGCGCCGCGTGCTCCTCCATCGTCCTCGGCGAGCGGAACAGCGCCGGGCTGACGACGGTGACGCAGGCCATGGAGTCCCTGATCGCCTTGTCCGGCCGGTGCGGCACCACGTCGCCGGGCAGGACGTCCCACTCGTCGAAGAAGACCCCAATGAATTTCCCGGCCGGAGTCCGCGCTCGGGCGGCGTCCTCGCCGGCGTAGGAAACGAATACGTCGATCAACGTCACCTCCTTCGACCAGCGCCGGGGGAGCGGTCCGCGATTATCCGTACAAGTCCGAACGCAGCCGGTTACCATGACGGCGAGCCGGGCCTGAGGAGGCGCTCGTGCAGGAGCAGGCACTCATCACGACCCGCGAGGAGTTCGGCCAGGCGCTGACCCGGCTGCGCGAATCGGCCGGGGTGTCGGTGCGCCAGGTGGCGGCCAAGGTGGGGGCCGACATCGCCTCCAGCACGCTGGGCGACTGGTTCGCCGGGCGCGGCCTGCCCTCCCTCTCCTCCCGCGACCTGCTGGTCGAGGTCCTGCGGGTGTGCGGGGTGAGCGACGACGCGGCCGTCGAGCAGTGGCTCAACGCCTGGCACCGGGTACGCCGCGCGCCCGGCCGGCGGCCGGCGGGGCCGGAGCCGTACCGGGGGCTGGCGGCCTTCGAGACCGAGCACGCCGAGTGGTTCTTCGGCCGTGCGGCGCTGACCGGGCAGCTCGTCGCCCGCCTGACCGAGCCGGGACTCCGGCTCGTGGTGGGCGCCTCGGGCTCGGGCAAGTCCTCGCTGCTGCGGGCGGGGGTGGTCCCCGCGCTGGGCCGGAGCGCCGCCGTGTTCACGCCGGGGCCGCACCCGATGGACGCGCTGGCGCGGCAGCGGGGCGAGGTGCTGATCGTGGACCAGTTCGAGGAGGTCTTCACGGTCTGCGAGGACCAGGACGAGCGTACGAGGTTCGTCGCGGCGCTGAGCGAGGCGGCGGAGCGGGCGGTGGTCGTGGCCGGCCTGCGCGCCGACTTCTACGGCCAGGCCATGCGCCACCCCGAGCTGCTCGCGGCGATGCGCTCCGGCCAGCTCGTGGTCGGCCCGATGTGTGAGGACGAACTGCGCGCCGCCGTCGTGGAGCCCGCCCGCAAGGCGGGCATAGAGATCGAGAACGGCCTGGTCGAGCTGCTGCTGCGCGAGGTCGCCCCGGCAGGCGCCGACGGCGAGGCGCACGAGGCCGGCACGCTGCCGCTGGTCTCCCACGCCCTGTACGCGATGTGGCGCGAGAGCCAGGGCAGGCGGCTGACCATCGCCGACTACCGCAAGGTCGGCGGCATCGGCAGAGCCGTGGCCGACAGCGCGGAGAAGGTCTACCTGGGCCTGGGCGAACACCGCCAGGAGCTGGCCAGGAGGCTGTTCCTGACGCTCGTCCACGTGGCGTCCGACACCGCAGCCACCCGCAGGAGCATGACGATCGCCGAGGTCCTCGCCGACCACGACCCCGCCGTGGCGGCCGAGGCGGAGGACGTGCTCGACGGCTTCGTGGCCGAGCGCCTGATCACCGTCGACCTCGACAAGGTGCAGATCAGCCATGAGGCCCTGCTCACCGCCTGGCCCCGGCTGGCCGGCTGGCTGGAGAGCGACCGGGCGGGGCTGGTCGCCGGCCGCGACCTGGCCGAGGCCGCGGCGCGGTGGGCGAAGGAAGGGGACGACCCCGGCGCGCTCTACCGCGGCTCGCGGCTGGCCGTGGCCAGTCTCTGGGCCGAGGGCGCCGGACCGCACGCCGCTCCCGGACCGCAGGCCAGGCGCTTCCTGGCGGCGTCCGTCGAACGCCAGGAGGCGGAGGCCGCGGCACGGCGGCGCGGCACCCGGCGGCTGCGCCGGCTCGTGGCCGTGCTGGCGGCGCTGCTGCTGCTGACCACGGTGGCGGTCGTGGTCGCGGTACGCGGGCAGCGCGACATCGGCGACCAGCGCAACGCGGCGCTGTCCGGCAAGGTCGCCAACGAGTCGGTCGCGCTGCGGGCGGGCAACCCGGCACTGGCCGCGCAGCTCGCTCTGGCCGCCCAGCGGCTCACCCCGACCACCGAGTCACGTGGCGCGGTGCTCAGCACGCCGGCCAACCCGTACGCCAACGTGCTGACCGCCCACGCCGGCGCGGTCTACGCGGTGAACTACAGCCCCGACGGCAGGCGCCTGGCCACGGTGGCGCTCGACGGCACGCTGCGGATGTGGGACGTGACCGATCCGCTGCGCCCGGGCGCGCTGTCGTCGGTGGCGGGTGACGCCAAGGGCCTCGCCGCGGCCGCGTTCGCGCCGAATGGAGAGTTGGTGGCCACGGCCGGCAACGACAACACGGCCGACCTGTGGGACGTGCGCGACCCCCGGCACCCCGTGGCGCTGGCCACGATGGGCGGGCACAGCATGGGGATCATCGGGGTGGCCTTCAGCCCCGACGGGACGATGCTGGCGACCGCCTCCTACGACGCCACCACGCTGTTATGGAACGTTACGAATCCCAGCAAACCGTACCTGCAGAGCACGCTCAAAGGCTCTCCCAAGGCGCTGTCGGACGTCGCCTTCAGCCCGGACGGCAGGACGCTGGTCGTCACCGCCTTCTCCAACGACGTCATGCTCTGGGACGTCGGCGACCCGCGCCGCCCCGAACGCCTGCCCGACCTGCGCGGGCACACCGGGGCGGTGCTGGCGGCCGCCTTCCACGGCGACACCCTGGCCACGGGCGGCTTCGACAACACGGTACGGCTGTGGGACCTGCGCGATCCCCGGCACGGCAGGCCCCTGGCCACGCTCTCCGGGCACGAGGACGGCGTGGTCGCCATCGACTTCAGCCCCGACGGCCGCTCCCTGGCCACCGGCAGCTACGACCGCACGATCCGGCTGTGGGACCTGACCGATTTCCGCGCCGACCCGATCGTGATGACGGGGCACTCGAACACCGTCTACACCGTCCGCTACAGCCCCGACGGCCGCGTCCTCGCGTCCGGCGGGCGCGACGACACCGTACGCGTGTGGGACCTGGGCCGGCCCCTGCTCGGCGGCCACCGCGGCACGGTCTACGCGCTGGCCTACAGCCCCGACGGCCGCCTGCTCGCCACGGCCGGTCATCCGGTGATCAAGATCTGGGACGTGTCGGGCGATCCCCGCCCGCTGGCCACGCTCACCGGGCACGCCAACGGCGTCACCGCCGTCGCCTTCGCCCGCAACGGCACGCTCCTGGCCAGCACCGACCTGGACAGCTCGGTACGCCTGTGGGACCTCACCGACCCGGCCCGCCCCCGGCTCCTGTCCGAGACGGCGGCCGGCATCGGCAACATCTTCGCCGCGGCCATCAGCCCCGACGGCAGGAGCCTGGTGGTGGCGGGCGAGAAGTTCGACGTGTACGTCTGGGACATCTCCGACCCCGCGCATCCGGTACGCCGGGCCGTCGCCAAGGGCCACGAGGCCGCCGTCAACGCCGTGGCCTTCAGCCCCGACGGCCGGCTGCTGGCCACCGGCGGCGGCGACCGGACCATCCGCCTGTGGCGCACCGCCGACCTGGCCCCGCTCGGCGTCGCCACAGGCCACGGCGGCACGGTCTACTACCTCGCCTTCGACCGTACGGGCACGCTGCTGGCCAGCGGCAGTGGCGACCGTACGGCCCGGCTCTGGAACGTGCGCTCCCTCGACCGGCCGATCGCCGTCCTGCGGGGCCACGCCGACAGCGTGCAGTCGGTGGCCTTCAGCCGCGACGGCCGCACGCTGGCCACCGCCGGTGACGACCGGACCGCGATGCTCTGGGACATCGCCGACCCGGCCCGAGCGACCGCCCTGGCCACCCTGACCGGGCACCTCGGGCAGGTCAACAAGGCGGCCTTCAGCCCGGACGGCGCCACCCTGGCCACGGTGTCCGGCGACTCGACCGCCCGCCTGTGGCCGGTCGACCCCGGCGCCGCCGCCCGGCGGATCTGCGCGCTCGCCTTCCCGCCGATCACTCCGGCGGAGTGGCGCCAGTATCTGCCGGACGTGCCCTACGACCCACCCTGCCCGGCGGACGCCGCCACCGGCCACCCCGGCGGGCTGACCCCCACCCCGGCGGGCTGACCCCCACCCGCCGCGCCGCCACGACCGCGCCGCCACGACCGCGCCGTCAGGCGGGGCCGACGCTGGTCGCGATCGCGCGACCCAGCTCCTCCGGACGGGTGAACTGCGGCCAGTGGCCCGTGGGCAGGTCGACGTAGTCGACGTGGCGGATCTGGGCGAGCTCCCGTGTGAACGCGAGCGACTGCTCCATCCACTTCTGGATCGTCGCGGTCGAGAACTCGCAGGCGATGACGGTGGCGGGCACCTCGTAGCGGCGCTCGTCGGACAGCCGCACCCGGTCGCTCGCGACCCGCGCCGGCGAGGGGATCGCCCGCTCGCGGAAGGCCGCGCGCAGCTCGTCGTCGAGGTCGACGAGGTCCTCCGCCTCGAAGATCCCCCAGTCGGGCAGCGGGATCTCGCCGTTCTCGACCGGGAGCTCGTCGTTGATGAGCCCGCCGTCGCCGGGAGGCACGCTGTCGACGTAGACGACCCGGGCGACCCGGTCGGGGCGCGCGTCGGTGGCGACGTGCGCGATCGCGCCCCCGCCGGAGTGGCCGACCAGCACCACCTTGCCGCCGGCGGGGTCGAAGGAGTCGATCACCTTGACGACCGCGTCGACGTGGTCGCGCAGGGTGATCTGGGAGCGGTCGGCGTCTTTCGACTCCATGCCGGGCAGCGTGAGCGCGTGGGGCCGGTGGCCGGCCCGCACGAGCGCGGGGACGACCTCGTCCCAGGACGAGCCGTCGAGCCAGAGGCCGGGAATCAGGATGATGTCCATCGCCCCGAGGTTAGAGCAGGTCACCGACAATATTCGATTACTCCCCGGTCAGCCCGTCCACCGACTCCCGGATGAGGTCCGCGTGGCCGTTGTGCCGCGCGTACTCCTCGATCATGTGGCACAGGATCCACCGCAGGCTGGGCGTCTGGCCGTCGGGCCAGCTGCGCTTGGCCAGTTGGCCGAGGTCGCCGTCGGCCAGCGCCTCCGCCACCGCGGACCGCGAGCGGGACACCGCCTCCTGCCAGAGCGCGAAGAGCTGCTCGGGGGAGTCGTCGGCGGCCGAGCGCCAGTCCCAGTCGCGGTCGGACTTCCAGTCCACCGTGTCCCACGGAGGCGGCCACTCTCCGCCGCGCAGCGCCCGGCTGAACCAGTGGCTCTCGACGTAGGCCAGGTGCTTGAGCATCCCGCCCAACGTCATCGACGACACACCGACGGTCGCCTTCAGCCCGCCCGCGTCCAGGTCCGAGCACTTCCATGCCAAAGTCTCGCGCTGATAGTCGAGGAAGCCCAGGAGGGTCGCGGTCTCGTCGGCCGCCAGAGGGGGCTCGTGGCGGCCCTGCTCGTCCAGTTGAGTCACGAGCGCTGAGTCTAGGGGTTCGGCACGCCGCTTCGGGCGGGCGAATCCTGCCGGGACCCTACGCGGCCTCGGGCGGGCGAATCTTGCCGGGACCTTGCCGAATCGGTGGCGGGGAAAGCCGCGCCGTACGTGGTGGACCACGGTGGAATGGGCGATGTCGTGCAGCGCAGGAAGACGGGATGCCGAAGTGCTCGATCGGGTCCGTGAGGCCGCCGGAACGGCGCTGGTGGACGACGTCGGCGCGGTCGTCGCGGCGGCGGCCGCCATGTCCGGGCGGTTCCGGCGCGGTGGCAGGCTGCTGGCTTTCGGCCGGGGCGAGGCCGCCTCGGACGCGGCGCACGTGGCCGTGGAGTTCACCCACCCGGTGATCGTGGGCAAGCGCGCCCTGCCGGCGCTCAGCCTGGGCGCCGAGCCCTCATCCCTGCCGGTGCTGGGACGCCCCCAGGACATCGCCGTGGGGATCCGGCCGCTCGACGGCGACCTGGCCGCCGCCCGCGGGCTCGGCATGCTGACCGTCGCCCTCACGGCGGACGAGGACTGCGCGCAGGCGGAGCACGTGCTGACCGCGCGGAGCACGGATCCGCTGGTCGCGAGGGAGATCCACATCACGATGTACCACCTGCTGTGGGAGCTGGTCCACGTGTTCCAGGAATCGGAGTGCCCCGCGTGAGCGGCGAGCCGGCCGACGAGGAGGTCTGCGACTCCTGCGTGACGTGTGGCGATGTGGCCGTGGCCGTCCGGGTCGTGGGGCTGCTGCCCGACGGGCTGGCGCGTGCCGACACCGGCGCAGGGACCGAGGAGATCAGCGTGGCGTTGGTGGAGGCCCAGGTCGGGGACACCGTGCTGGTGCACGCGGGCGAGGCGATCGCCGTACTCGGAAAGGACGCCCGATGACCGAGACGCTCTACCCGTTCCTGCGGCGCGACCCGCTCGACGTGACGGCGTCCACCGTGGAGAAGGCCCGCGAGAGCCTGGAGCTGCGGCGGCGGGTGCTCGACGAGATGGAGGCCCCGCTGGTGGCGTGCGCGGCGGCGCTGGCCGCCGCCTTCCGCGGCGGCGGGCGGCTGTTCACGTTCGGGAACGGCGGCAGCAGCACCGACGCGCAGTCGGTGGCGGATCTGTTCACCGGGCGCGGGCTGCCCGCGGTGTCGCTGGCGGCCGACACGGCGCTCGTGACGGCGCTCGGCAACGACGTCGGCTTCGAGGTGGTGTTCGCCCGCCAGCTCGCCGCGCTCGGCGGCGAGGGCGACATCGCCTGCGCCCTGTCCACCAGCGGCGGCTCGGCCAACGTGCTGCGCGGCCTGGAGCGGGCCGTGGGCCTGCGGATGGTGACCGTCGGGTTCGCCGGCTCCGGAGGCGGCCGCATGGCGGAGGAGCGGCTGGCCGAGCACCTGTTCGTGGTTCCGTCGTCGTCCGTGCACCGCATCCAGGAGGCGCAGGCGACCCTCTACCACGTGCTGGCCGAGCTGGTGTCGGCCGCCCGCGAGACCTCCTCACACCAGGGTTCAGCAGATGCGGGGTAGCGGGTCGCCCACCAGGACGTCGACCACCCGGGTGCCGCCGAAGGCGGTGCGGAGCAGGACCAGCCCGGCCGGTGCCGCGGCGACGGTCCCGATGATCGCGGCCTCGGCGCCCAGCGGGTGGGAGCGCAGCACCTCGAGGGCCCGCCCGGCGTGCTCGCCGTCGACCACCGTGACGAACCGGCCCTCGCAGGCGACGTAGAGCGGGTCGAGGCCGAGCAGCTCGCAGACGCCGGTGACCTCCGCCCGCACCGGGATGTCGTCCTCCCGCAGGACGACGGCCACCTCCGACGCGTTGGCCACCTCGTTGACGACGGTGGCCACCCCTCCCCGGGTGGCGTCCCTCAGCGTACGGACGTGCTGCGGCATCGCGGCCAGCAGTTCGGCGACGATGGCGTGCAGCGGCGCGGTGTCGGAGACGATCGGCGCCTCGATGCCGAAGTCGTCCCTGGCCAGCATGATGGCGGAGCCGTGCTCCCCGATCGGGCCCGAGACGATGACCGCGTCCCCCGGCCGCGCGTGCGAGGCCGACAGCGTGACCGGCTGCTCGACGAGCCCGATCCCGGCCGTGGTGATGAAGCAGCCGTCGGCCTTGCCGCGCTGGACGACCTTGGTGTCGCCGGTCACGATCGTGACGTCGGCCGCCGCCGCGGCGGCGGCCATCGAGTCGGTGATGCGCCGCAGGTCGGCGACGGGGAAGCCCTCCTCCAGGACGAAGCCGGCCGACAGGTGGGCCGGCCGGGCCCCGCACATGGCCAGGTCGTTCACGGTGCCGTTGACGGCCAGGTCGCCGATGTCCCCGCCGGGGAAGAACAGCGGCGAGACCACGAAGGAGTCGGTGGTGAAGGCCAGGCGCTCGCCGCCCACCCGCAGGAGCGCGCCGTCGTCCAGCGGCGCGAGCAGCGGGTTGCGGAACGCCTCCAGGAAGACGGCCTCGATCAACGTGTGGGTGGCCTTGCCCCCGGCGCCGTGGGCGAGCGTGATGCGCTCCTCCCTGACGACGGGCTTGCGCCGCCGGATCCGCTCGATGCGGGCGAGCACCTGCTGTTCGCGGTTCATGTCCGGCTCGCCTCCTCGGCCAGCGGCCCGCCGGCGGAGGTCGCGCGCATCTCCTCCCGGCTGAAGCGCCCGAAGTTGTAGTACGCGGCGCACGCGCCCTCCGAGGAGACCATGCAGGTGCCGATCGGCGTCTCCGGGGTGCACGCGGTGCCGAACACCTTGCACTCCCACGGCTTGAGCACGCCCTTGAGCACCTCGCCGCACTGGCACGACCGCGGGTCGGCGACTCGGACCCCGGGCAGGTCGAAGACGCGTTCGGCGTCGAAGCGGGCGTACTCGTCCGACATGGCGAGGGCGGAGTGCGCGATGAACCCCAGCCCGCGCCACTCGAAGTGCGGTCGCAGCCGCATGACCCGGCCCATGGCCGACAGCGCGATGCGGTTGCCCTGCCACGGCACGACGCGGGAGTACTGGTTCTCCACCTCGCAGCGGCCCTCGGCGAGCTGCGTCAGCAGGCGGTGCACCGCGTCGAGGATGTCCAGCGGCTCGAACCCGGCGACCACCAGCGGCTTGCCGTGGTCGCGGGCGATGAACTCGTACGGCTGGCAGCCGATCACCGCCGACACGTGGCCCGGCCCGATGAACCCGTCGAGCCGCAGGTCCGGCGAGTCGAGGATGGCCTTGATCGCCGGAATGATCATGACGTGGTTGCAGAAGACGGAGAAGTTGGCCAGCCCTTCGGCCTCCGCGCGCAGCACGGTCATGGCCGTGGACGGCGCCGTGGTCTCGAAGCCGATGGCCATGAAGACGACCCTGCGGTCCGGGTTGGCCCGCGCGATCTTGAGCGCGTCCAGCGGCGAGTACACCATCCGGATGTCGGCCCCCGCCGCCTTGGCGTCCAGGAACGAGCCCTCCCCACCGGGCACCCGCATCATGTCGCCGAACGACGTCATGATCACGTCCGGCTGACGCGCGATGTGGATGGCGTCGTCCACCCGGCCCATCGGGATCACGCAGACCGGGCAGCCGGGGCCGTGCACGAGGTTCACCTCGGCCGGCAGGTGGTCCTCCAGGCCGTGCTTGTAGATGGTGTGCGTGTGACCGCCGCACACCTCCATGAACGTGTATCGGCGCCCCGGCCGGCAGCGGGCGGCGATCTGCGTGGCGAGCGCCCGCGCCGTGCCCGCGTCGCGGTACTCATCGACGAACCGCATCAGAGGTCCTTCCTAGGCGATGTCCGAGGCGCGCAGCGCGTCGAGTTCGTCCTCGTACGCCTGCCCGAGCCCGTTGAGGTAGTCGAGCACTGCCTGCGCCTCCAGCTCGGAGATCTTGGACAGGGCGAACCCGACGTGCACGAGCACCCAGTCGCCGGGCGCGAGCGCCTCGTCGGCGAGCAGGCCGACGTTGATGCGCCGGCGCACGCCGCTGACGTCCACCACGGCGAGGTCCTCGTGTTCGGGCAGGCGCTCGACGAGCTCACCTGGAATGCCAAGGCACACCGGACACCTCCCCGCCGGAAGCGCCTGACGTGGCGAAGGTGAGCGACTCCAGGACCAGCTCCTCGCCACCGCTGATGTCGACGCCGTCGTCGCCGCAGCCCGGGCAGACCGCCAGCGTGTCGACCGACTCGGAGTGCTCGCCGCAGTTGCGGCAGCCGACCGTCATCGGCGTGATGACGAGCTCCACCACCGCGTCCTGCACGGCCGTGCCGGCCGCGGCCAGCGTGAACGCCTGCCCGAAGGCCTCGTCGACGACGGCGTGCCGGGCGCCGACGCGTACCCGGGCGGCCGCGACCGCCCTGCCTCCCGCCTGCTGCTCGATCAGCTCGACGAGCCCCTCGCACATCCCGATCTCATGCATGCTGCCCCTACATTCGCTCCATCTTGATGTATCGCCGGATGTCCGGCCACAGGCGGATGACGACCAGCGCCACCCCGCAGAGCACGACCAGCTTCACCGTGCGCGACTTCCACATCTCACATCACCTCACCGTGGGTGCCGGATCGCGGGCGTCCGGAGTGGCACTTTCCGCAATCATGTCCATAACCAGGGACTTCACTAGGCCGGCCGCCTCGCCGACCATCGCGCGCACCGGCGCGCTCAGCTCGAACGGGTCCTCCTCGACCGACGCCGGCTCGCAGCAGACGACCCGCACCCGCGCGGGGAGCCGGCCGAGCTGCCTGGCCAGCCGCAGGACCCGGACCGGGTCCATGCCGTGCGTCTCCACCGACGCGTCGTCCCCGTCCGGCAGTTCGGGTTCGAGGACGGTGAGCGTGCCGGGAGCCAGGCCGCGCAGGGCGGCGTCCACGAAGACCACGCCCGTGTAGTCCCGTTGCAGGGCGTAGGCCAGGTCCATGCCGCGGATGCCGAAGTCGACGACCTCCATGCCCGGTACGCCCGCCTGCCCGGCCAGATGGCGGGCTACCTCGACGCCGAACCCGTCATCCCCCAGGAACACGTTGCCGATCCCGGCCACCAGGACGCGGCCGGGGACCGGGCGGCCGTCCTGCTCCGCGAGGGGCTCGATCTCCTCGGCGGAGTAGAAGAACCGGTGCCCGGGCAGCCGGGCCTCGCCCAGGTCACGCCCGGGATCGTCGTCGAGCGTGACCGCGATGTGGAAGGCGCCCTCGTCGTCCTGCTCCACGCTCTCCACGACGGCCACGCGGCCGTCGAGCACGAGGTCGAAGACGTCGGCCTGCGCGCGGGGCCGCAGCCGTACCCGGCTGCCCGGCCCGACCGGCACGCCGGCGATGACGATCTCGGCCGGGCCGCGGCCCGCCATCCGGGTCCAGAATCCAGTCATTCGGGTGGCTCCGTCCTGCGCATGATGCCGTGCAACCGCATCAGGTCGTCGGGTGTGAGGGAGTCGCAGCGGTCGAGGATCGCGCGGGCGCGCGGGTCCCCGTGGCGGATCTCCTCGCGTTCCCGGTCGCTGAGGGCGAGCACGCTCAGCGTGAGGAGCTGGTCGATCTCGGTCGCGTCGAAGAGGTCGCCGGGGCTCTCCGGCGAGATCCGCGGGTGGTCGTAGAGGATGATCGGCGCGGACAGCACGGTGTGCCGGTCGCCCTCCGGCCCGGCGAGCACCGGCCAGACGCCGGCGTTGTCGCAGTCCGCCGCCTCCGCCCGCAGCTCCTCCGGCGGGTCCATGAGGGAGACGAACCTCGCCCGCGGCGCGCGCAGCACGGTGTGCGCGGAGACCAGCGTGCGCCGCATGGCCTCCTCGCGGCCGCCCCCGGGCCAGGGCGTGGTGTTGACCACCTCGACCGTGATCCGGAACAGGTCCGGGCGCAGCCGCCGCGCGCTCGCCTCGATCCGGCCGTTCAGCTCCCGCCAGCCGCCTTCGGGAGACTGATCCCGTGCGGGGATGTCGATCTTCTCGATGACCGGGCCGTGCAACAGGTCCTCCAGGACCAGGCTCGGCATGCTCACCTCACGCTCCTGGGCCTCCTCGCCGGTCGCCTCCGGCTCCCCGGCGCGGAGCCGGGTGACGACGTGCAGGAAGCGCACGGACACGTCGACGAGGTCGCGGGGCCCGGCTTCGAGCAGGCACTCGGTACGCGTCAGCCACGGGTTGCCGTCGTTGGCCCGTCCGTACGCCTCGGGGTGGACGCCGCCGATCGTCCAGCGGTGCCGGTTCTTCAGCGACGACTCCCGGTACGGCCACAGCAGGTAGCCCTCGTACAGCACGGCCTGCGCGATCTGCCTGACAGGGTCCATGGGGAATCAGCCTCCGCCCGTCTCCAGCAGCGACCGCACCGCGTCGTCCCAGCCGGGCAGGGTGTGCCGGACCCGGTGCGCGTACAGGCGGTCGAACGTGCCGCGCTCCAGCCGGATCCAGGCGGTGTCCGGGAAGTGGCGGTCCATGAGGTCCTTCCAGACCGTCACCGGCATGCGGAAGTCCGCCTCGGTGTCCCACGGCAGGCAGGCCGCCTGCAGGCGCCCGTCGTCGAGATAGAAGACGGTCCCGGTGAACAGGAACCGCAGCGGCACCTCGCCGTCCGGCAGGCCGTGCAGGTACTTGGCCGCGGCCACGTCGAAGTCGTAGGTGCACGCGACCGTGACCGGCGTGGTCGTGCCGCCGGTGAAGGCCGGGACGTGGGTGACGGTCTGCGTCCACAGCAGGCTGGACAGGTTGCGTCCCCAGTCCTCGGGCGGGCCGAACAGCTCCTTGAGCCGCTCCGGCGCCTGCCCGTCGTAGCCGCGTGCGGCGGCGTCGATGCGGATCTGCGTGGCCAGCGTGATCGCCTGGACCGGAGTGTCCGACCGCAGGTCGAGCCGGAAACACAGAGCGGGCGCGACGGCGGGCGTGGCGGGCTCGACGTCGCGCACCTCGATCCGCAGAACCGGTGTGGTCGGCGGCATCACGCGGGCGACAGGTTGGGCATGTCGGGGTCGATCGGGTCGTGCATGTGCGGGTTGACGCCGGTCGAGCGCCTGGCCGTGGAGCGGCCGTCGGGCAGGTGGCCCTTCTGCCTGCCGTAGCCGCCCGGCGCGTTGCCCTCGGCCACGCCCTTGACGTGGGAGGGGGCGTCGGGGCGCACGTCGCGCCGCCCGGTCTTGATCGTCGACTTCTTGTTCACGCGGGACTCCTGTCGTTGCCGGTGGCCGGTACGGTGACGGACCGGCCGCCGAGGTCGGTGAAGAATCGGGTGATGTGCTCGCGTACGTCCTTGCCGCCCGTCAGGCCCCGCCAGTGCGCGCGGATGGCTCCGACGAGCGCGTAGCAGTCGTCCACCGGCACGATCCAGGCCTCACGGTCGACGAGCAGGGCCTCGACGTCCGGCTCCAGCCGCCGCAGCACCGGGTTGTCGCGCCGCAGCAGCTCCCAGGCGGTCCGGTCGGCGGGCGCCCGCACGGCCCCGGCCGGGCTCGGGTAGTACAGGACCGGGTCGCCGGTGTCCGAGTCGTGGATCAGGAACACCGTGCGCACCGGGGCCCGCAGCCGGGCCCAGGCCCCCTCCTCCAGGCGGAAGCCGCTCAGCCGCCAGCGGCGCTCGGGCACCAGCCGGTAGTGCCCGCCGCCGGCCGCCGCGTGGTCGAACAGCACCTGGCAGGCGCGGCACGCGCAGCGCAGCTCGCGCCCGGCCAGCTCCAGCAGGTGGCGGTGGACGGGCGGCAGCGGCTCGGCGCACAGCTCGCAGCGCTGCGTGCGCGGTTCACGCCGGACGGGCTCGACCGCCTGCGCGGCGAGCCGGCGCAGCAGGCCCGTCATGGCACCGGGGCCCGCGAGGCGGGGCGGACGGTCAGGCTCTCGACCGGGATCAGGGCCGCGTCCGCGACCTCGATCTCGACCCGCTCGATCTCCGGGGCCGCCTCGCGCACCGCGTCCCGGAGGGCCGAGGCCGTCCCGGCCGCCGAGGAGCGGCAGCCGGTCGGGCGGAAGCGCAGCCGTACCAGGTCGCCCTCGACGGAGAGCAGGTCGGCGGCGCCGGCCAGCGCCTGCTCCACCCGGGTCCGGGTGTCCAGCGGGTGCAGATCGTGCAGCAGGAGCAGGGGCGAGACCAGCTCGTCGGCGCCCAGGCGGGCCGCCGCCTCGTCGCCCACGAGTGCCATGACCCGTGCCAGGCCCTCGCCGTACAGGCCGAGCACCTCCGCGACGAGCTCCGTGGCGGCCGCGTCGGCCTTGTCGAGCAGGGATTCGATCCTGCGGACGCGCTCGTTCATCAGCCGGAGACGCTCGCGCCGAACGTGGGCGAGTGCACCTGCTTGAGCACCTTGCCATCGCCCAGGTACATGTGCACCCCGCAGGGCAGGCACGGGTCGAAGCTGCGCACGGTACGCATGATGTCGATGCCCTTGAACGAGTCGGCGCCGTTCTCCTCGAAGATCGGCAGCCCCTGCACCGCGTCCTCGTACGGGCCCGGCGTGCCGTACTTGTCGCGCGGGCTGGCGTTCCACGGCGTCGGCGGGTACGGGTGGTAGTTGGCGATCTTCCCGTCGCGGATCACCACGTGGTGCGACAGCACGCCGCGCACCGCCTCGTGGAAGCCGCAGCCGATCGCCTCGTCCGGCACCTCGAAGTCGGTGAACACCTGCGTGCGCCCGGCCCTGACCTCGCCCATCGCCTGCTCGTAGAAGTGGACGGCCATCGCCGCCGCGTACGCCACGAAGTAGACGCGGGCGCGGTTGCGCTCGATGGTGTTGGCCCAGCGCGGGATCTTCCACTCCAGCCGCGTCTCCGGGAAGGCGGCGCTCTTGGGCAGGTTGATCTCGACGCTCTGGCCGGTGGCCCGCACCGTGCCGGTGTCGACGAGCCCGGCCAGCGCCGTGGTCCACAGCCGGGCCAGCGGGCCGCCGCCGGTGTCGAGCGCCAGGTGGTCGCCGGTGCGCTGGTCGTACCAGCGCGGGCTCATCACCCAGCTGTAGTTGCCGTTCTCCAGGTCGCGCTTCTGCGGCTTGGGCAGGGTCGTCTGGTTCCACGGGTGGCGCTGGTCCACCGGGTTGCCCAGCGGGTCGTGGGTGACGAACGTCTCCTCGGCCTGCCAGTCGTCGTAGTACGAGCTGCCCAGCAGGATCCTGATGCCGAGGTTGATGTCCACCAGGTTCGTCGTGATCAGCTCGTTGTCCACCACGATGCCCGGCGTGACGAACATCCGGCGGCCCCAGTCGTTCATGTTCCGGTAGTCGTAGTCGACGACCTCCGGGTCCTGGAACGCGCCCCAGCAGCCGAGCATCACGCGCCGGCGGCCGACCTCCTCGTAGCCGGGCATGGCCTCGTAGAAGAAGTCGAAGAGGTCGTCGTTCATCGGGACGGACCGCTTGACGAAGTCGAGGACCCGCAGCAGCCGCACCATGTAGTCGGTGAACACCTGAGGGGTGGCCACGGTGCCCACGCCGCCGGGGTACAGCGTGGACGGGTGCACGTGCCGGCCCTCCATCAGGCAGCACATCTCCCTGGTGACCCGGCTCACCTGCAGCGCCTCGCGGTACAGGTCACCGGTGAACGGGTTGCACGCGCGCATGATGTCGGCGATCGTCCGGTAACCGTGGATCGCGGAGTTGGGCGCCTGGGTCGTCTCGGCCCGGCGCAGCAGGCTCGGGTTCGTCTCCTTGACCATCTGCTCGCAGTAGTCGACGAAGACGAGATTGTCCTGGAAGAGCGTGTGGTCGAACATGTACTCGGCGGCTTCGCCCAGGTTGATGATCCACTCACCGAGTGGAGGGGGCTTGATGCCGTACGCCATGTTCTGCGCGTAGATCGAGCAGACCGCGTGGTTGTCACCGCAGATGCCGCAGATGCGGCTGGTGATGAAGTGGGCGTCGCGCGGGTCCTTGCCCCTCATGAACACGCTGTAGCCGCGGAACAGCGACGAGGTGCTCTTGCACTCGACGACCTCGCGGTTCTTGAAATCGATCTTCGTGTAGATGCCCAGGTTCCCGATGATCCTGGTGATCGGGTCCCAGGACATCTCCACCAGCTCGCGGGGCTCGCCCTTGAGCTTCTTCTCACCTGCCGTACGGATGGCCACCTCGCCGCTCTCCCTCTCAGCCGTTTCCCCAGCGCGGGTCGAACCCGCTCGTCAGCCGGCGGCGGTTGTGGCGCCACTTCGGCTCCTTGTTCGCTGCCTTGTTCGTGATCGCGCGAAGCCTGCGGATCATCGCGCCGTACGCGCCGCTCATCGCGACCGAGACGGACGCTCCCGGAGGCTCGTCCATGAAAGGCATGAACTTGTCGGGGAAGCCGGGCATGGTGCAGGCGATGCAGATGCCGCCCACGTTCGGGCAGCCGCCGACGCCGTCCATCCAGCCGCGCTTGGTGACGTTGCAGTTGACCACCGGCCCCCAGCAGCCGACGCGCACGAGGCACTTGGGGGAGTTGTAGTCGAGGGCGAAGTCGCCCTGCTCGTAGTAGCCGGCCCGGTCGCAGCCCTCGTGCACGGTCTTGCCGAACAGCCAGGTGGGGCGCAGCATGTCGTCGAGCGGGATCGTCGGCGCCATGCCCGCCGCCTGGTACAGCAGCCAGGTCAGCGTCTCGGTGAAGTTGTCCGGCTGGACGGGACAGCCGGGCACGTTGACGATGGGCAGCCCGCCCGCGGAGCGGAAGTCACGGCCCAGGTAGTCGGCCAGCCCCATGCATCCGGTCGGGTTGCCGGCCATGGCGTGGATGCCGCCGTACGCCGCGCAGGTGCCGATCGCGACCACGGCCCAGGCCTTGGGCGCGAGCCGGTCGATCCACTGGTTCACCGTGATGGGCTGGCCGGTGGCCGGGTCGTTGCCCATGGACGTCCAGTAGCCGTCGCCGTTGATCTTCTCGTTCGGGATGGAACCCTCGACCACGAAGATGAACGGGCCGAGCTCGCCCTCGTGGGCCCGGTGGAACGGGGCCATGAAGGCGTCGCCCGTCTCCGCGGCCAGCACCTTGTTGTGCAGGTGCACCTTGGGCAGTCCCGGTACGAGCCCGAGCAGGACGTCCTCCAGGCTCGGCAGTGTGGCGGCGGTGACCGAGACCGTGTCGCCGTCGCAGCTCATGCCCTCCGAGGTCCACAGGATGTGCACCTCGTCCAGGGCTTTCGGTGTTTGTGTGGTTGTCATGGCCCAAGCCCCCTTCTTGGCCCGCGTAGAGGTTTAGGCCCCCATATCACCTGGTATCCGACCTGCGACTCTACGTAGCGGACATACCGTGATGACGGAGGTTGTAAACCATGACGCAGACCCTGCCGTCCCGTACCGGCACCCGCGGCGAGCTGCGCGAACGCGTCTCAACCCGGCCTGCGCAGGCCCTCGTGCGGCCCGCCGCGCGGGGAGCGATCGGCTCCATGGCGCCTCCCCGTGGCCTCACCGGGACGTGCCGGAAAGCCCCGTAGACCGACCTATGGACTGACCGCGCCGAGCCGGTCCCTGGCGGCGGCGACGGCCACCTGGCCGAGGCTGATGCCGCCGTCGTTGGCAGGCACGCCGGAGTGGGTGAGCACCCGGAACCCGGCCCCGCCCAGCCGGTCCACCGTGCGCCGCAGCAGCAGCACGTTCTGGAAGACGCCGCCGGACAGCGCGACCGTCGTCAACCCCGTCCCGTCGCGCAGCATCCGGCAGCAGCGCACGATGAGATCGCTCACGCCGTTGTGGAAGCGGGCGGAGATGACCGGCACGCCGACGCCCGCGGCCAGATCCGCCATGGCGGCCCGTACCAGGTCCGAGCCCGCCACCACCAGCACGCCGCCGTCGCGCGAGACGGCCGCCGGGTAGCCGCCGCGCTCGGCGGGGTCGGCGAGCTGCTCCAGCTCGATCGCGGCCTGCCCCTCGTACGTGATGGCGTCGCGCACGCCGAGCAGCGCCGCCACCGCGTCGAACAGCCGGCCCGCGCTGGACGTCAGCGGCGCGGCACTCCCGCCGCGCCGGGCCAGCGCGCTCACCTGCTCCCACCGCCGCTCGTTGCGCCGGGCCACGGCCGGCGTCTCGCCCTCGCCGTCCAGGTACGCGGCGGCCATCCGCCACGGCTGCCTGATCGCCGCGCTGCCGCCCGGCATCGGCACGGGCGCCAGATGCCCGGCCCGCTCGAACGTGACCAGGTCGGCCAGCAGGAACTCGCCGCCCCAGAGAGTCCCGTCGAGCCCGTAGCCGAGCCCGTCGAACGCGACACCGATCACCCGGCCGTGCTCGCCGTTGTCGGCCAGGCAGGCGGCGATGTGCGCGTGGTGGTGCTGGACGGCGACCAGCTCGACGTCCGGCAGGCCCAGGGCGTGCTTGGTGGACAGGTACTCCGGGTGCAGGTCGTGGGCCACCACCTCGGGACGCACGTCGAACAGCGCGGCGAAATGCTCGATCCCCTCCGCGTACGACCGGAAGGTCTCGTAGTCCTCCAGATCGCCGATGTGCGGGGAGACGAACGCGTGCCGCCCTTTTACCAGGCAGAAGGTGTTCTTCAGCTCGGCGCCGCAGCCGAGGATCCGCCGGGGCGCCTCCCAGGCCAGCGTGAACGGGCGCGGGGCGTGGCCGCGCGAACGCCGCACGGCCATCCCCTTCCCCCGGAAGGGCCGCACCACCGAGTCGTCGGCGCGCAGGTGGATGGGGCGGTCATGCGTGAGGAACGCGTCCGCGATGCCGCCGAGCCGCTCCAGGGCGTCGCGGTCGTCGTACGCGATCGGCTCGTCCGAGCGGTTGCCGCTGGTCAGCACGATCGGGGCACCCAGGTCGGCGAGGAGCAGGTGGTGCAGCGGCGTGTACGGCAGCATCAGCCCGAGCTCGCGGCTCCCCGGCGCGACCGCCCCGGCCACCGCCGCTTCCGGGCGGCGCGGCAGCAGGACGACCGGCCGCGCGCGGTCGGTCAGGAGCGCCGCGCCGGCCTCGTCCACCTCGCACAGCCGCCGGGCCGCGGCCAGGTCGGCGACCATGACCGCGAACGGCTTGTCCTCGCGCTGCTTGCGCCGCCGCAGCTCGGCGGCGGCGTCCTCGTCGGCGGCCGGCACCGACAGGTGGTAGCCGCCGAGCCCCTTCACCGCCAGCACTCCGCCCCGCCGCAGCACCCTCACGGCCCCGGCCAGCGGGTCGCCTGCCGCGCCGACGAGCTCTGCCGGTGGGTGGCCCACCGCACTGATGAGCCTGAGCGCGGGGCCGCAGGCCGGGCAGCAGATGGGCTGCGCGTGGAAGCGCCGGTCGGCCGGATCGTGGTACTCGGCCAGGCAGCCGTCGCACATGGCGAACCCCGCCATCGTGGTCAGCGGCCGGTCGTACGGCATCGCCCGCACGATCGTCAGCCGCGGCCCGCAGTTGACGCAGTTGACGAACGGGTAGCGGTAGCGCCGGTCGCCGGGGTCGGCCAGCTCCGCCAGGCAGTCGGCGCAGGTCGCGATGTCGGGCGACACCAGCGTGTGCGAGGCCCCCGACGGGTCGCTCGCGACGATCCGGAACCGGCCGTCGGCACGCACGGCACGGGAGGTGACCGTCACCCGCTCGATCGCGGCGAGCGGGGGCGCGTCGCGCTCCAGCCGTACCAGGAACTCCGCGATCTGGCCGCCCCCGCCCTCCAGCTCGACGAAGACGCCGTGCGCGTCGTTGCCCACCCGGCCCGCCAGCCCGAGCCGCGTGGCCAGCCCGTGCACGAACGGCCGGAACCCCACCCCCTGAACGACGCCCTCGACCCGGACCCGCACCCCCATCGGGCCAGTCTGCAACGAGAACGGCCCGGACTGAATCACCCCGTCGGCGAGGCGCGGATCGCTCATGCGGGAAGGACGTCGTCGAACTCCACGTAGAGGTGCCGGGGCCCGCGCAGGCCCGGGTTCGGCCGGTACGGCGGCGGGTCGGCGACCAGGCGCGGGTTGACCAGCCGCCGCGCGAGCTCGCCCAGCGCGAGCTGCGTCTCCAGACGGGCCAGCGGGGCCCCGAAGCAGTAGTGGATGCCGCTGCCGAAGCCGAGGTGCTGGTTGTCCCGCCGGTCGGGGTCGAAACGGTCGGGATCGGGGAAACGCGCGGGGTCACGGCTCCCGGCGGCGAGCACGAGGCTGATGATGGCCCCTTTCGGGATCGTCGTGCCCGCGATGTCGATGTCGGCCAGCGCGGAGCGGCGCAGGCTGAGCATCTGCACCGGCGGCTCGAATCGGAGCAGCTCCTCGACCGTGCCGACGACCAGGTCGGGCTCGTGGCGCAGCCGGTCCAGCACGCGGGGGTTGCGCAGCAGGGTGAGCATGCCGTTGGTGACGAGGTTGACGGTGGTCTCGTGGCCGGCGACGAGCAGCGTCGCGGCGGCGCTCAGCAGCTCCTCCAGCCGCAGGTCGATGGCCGGGTCGGTGACGATGGCCGAGAGCAGGTCGTCGCCCGGCCGCCGCCGGTGGACGTCCGTCAGCTCCTTCATGTACGTGCCGAGCTCCGTCCTGACCTCCATGTTCCGCCGCTCCCGCTCGGCGACGGTCCCGGTCGTCGGGTCGATGGTCTCGATGATGGCCTGCGACCACCGGTGGAAGCGGGGCTCGTCCTCGCGGGGCACGCCCAGCAGCTCGCAGATCACCGTGACCGGCAACGGATAGGCGAAGTCCTCGACGATGTCGACCCGGGTCTTTCCGGCGAACCGGTCGATCAGGTCCGTGACGATCCGCATCATCCGGGGTTCCATGTCGTCGACCCGGCCGGGGGAGTGGGGCGGCCCGAAGTGCCGCATCAGCATGGAGCGGATCCGGTCGTGGTCCGGCGGGTCGGTCCTGATGAAGGACGACGGCAGCGCCGTCCCCGACTCCTGCTCGGCGGCGATGTCGGGAATGTTGCGGACGTCGGAGCTGACGCGCGGGTCGTGCAGCAGCGCGACGATCTCCCGGTAGCCGCTGACCGCATAGCTGCCGTCCGCCTGCCGCGCCACCGGGGTCCTGCGGAGCTCGGCGTAGAGCGGGTACGGATCGGCGCGGTTGGCGTAGTCGAGGATCTGCTCGTAGACGCTTGCCTCTGCCACTGTGACGGCTCCCTGATGTGCTCGCTCGGTGTGGTTCACTGCCGCCGCTGCAGCGTCACGCGGCGCTCGTCCGGGTTGTGGCCGGTCAGCACCACGGTCGCGCCGTAGGTGGGGGAGACCCGCTCCGGTACGTCGGCCGGCATGACCTGGAGGCCGTCGGGCTGCCCGACCATGCCGGGGCCGGGCGGGAACGGCGCGGCCCGCTCGATCTGCGCCTGGTAGAAGTCGAGCCACATCGCCTGGTCGAAGGCGACGGCGGCCGTGATGCGGCCCCGGTTGCCGTAGACGGCGACGAACCGGCGATCGGCGACCGAGCCCTGCGCGATGACGACCTCGTCGGCGAAGGTCGGCACGCCGACGGACTTGATGTTGACGCCGAACTGGGCGGACCAGAAGACCGGCAGCGACACGTGCGGCCAGCGGTCGCTCTCGGCGCTGATCATGTTGTGCGCCGCGACCTGGGCCTGGGTCACCGCGTTGCCCCAGTGTTCGAGGGACAGGAACTGGTACTCGTACACCGGGTGCGGGAAGCGCGCCACGTCGCCGGCAACGAAGACGTTGTCGGTGACCAGGGCGTTGACGTCGAACGCGCGGCAGCCCGCGTCGCAGGCGACGCCCCACACCCCGGCGGCCAGCCCGGAGCCCTCCAGCCATTCGACGTTGCGCTCCGCGCCGAGCGCGGCCACCGCCACGTCCACGTCGAGCGTGGTGCCGTCGGACAGGCGGGCGCGGCGCAGGCGCCCGTCGCCGTCCCCTTCGAGTGCCTCGACGGTGACCCCGCAGCGCAGGTCCACGCCGTGGTCGCGCTGCATGTCCGCCGCGATCGCCCCGATCGTCCCGCCCAGCGCGCCCGACAGCGGCGCCTTCCCGCGCTCGGTGACGGTGACGTCCAGGCCCAGTTCGCGGCAGACGGAGGCGATCTCCGACCCGGTGAAGCCGGCGCCGATGATCAGCACGCGCCGGGGGCCCGCGGTCAGCCGCTCCCGCAGCCGGGCCGCGTCCTCGTTGGTACGCAGCACGAACACCCCGTCGAGGGCGGCCTCCTGCGCGTTCGGCCAGGGCCGGGCGCGTGCTCCCGTGGCGATCAGCAGGCGGTCGAAGTCCACCTTCCGGCCGTCCGCGAGGTGGACCTGCCTGGCCGCCAGGTCCAGCCCGGTCGCCGCCTGCCCGAGCAGCCATTCGGCCTCGAACTCGGCCCGCCGGGGCAGCGCGGTGTCGTCGGCGGCCACCTGCCCGGTCAGGACCTGCTTGGACAGCGGCGGCCGGTCGTACGGCTCGTACGGCTCCGCGCTGATCAGGGTCAGCGACCCGGCGTAACCTTCCCTGCGCAGCGTCGCCGCCGCCCGCAGCCCGGCCAGCGAGGCGCCCACGATGACGATGCGGCCGACCTCCACGGGCCTCTTCCCGTTCACCGGCCTGGGCGGGGCGGCCTTGGCGGGCCTTCCGAGCGTGTGGACCTGGTCGACCACCAGAGCCTGGACCGGGCAGGCCGCGGCGGCGCGCAGGACGCGGGTGCGCTCGGAGTCGTCCGGGTGGAGCTCGTACATGAGGGCTTCGGAACGGTGCATCGCGAAGACATCCGGCGCGAGGAAGGCGCACTGCCCGTAGCCCTCGCAACGAGTGAGATCAACGACGACTCTCATCTGGTTCGCCCTCTTCGACACGTAGTGTGGCGATTACTCTGAGTAATCATGGGTGGCATACCCATTGCGGTCATAGCCACACCAACCGCCCCGCAGGTCAGCGGGAGGTTGTCAGCGCCAGCACGTCCGCGAGCTGACGCGGCGTCGGCAGGATGCGCAGGCCCTCGTCGATCTCGCGTTCCGCCCACTCGCGGTGCCGTCGCTCGGCTTTCGGGTCCAGCGCGACGCGGGTCTGGACCAGCAGGAAGTTCAGCCGGGTCGCCAGCAGCATCGAGAAGTCCGCCGCCTCCGTGATGCGCCCAGGCCCGCCGTCGCGCACGTAGGCGTCGTACATGGCCCGCATGGCGTCGAGGTCCGCGTCCGGGCCGTCGCAGAACCAGTCGAACAGCGCCCCGGCCAGCTCCCGCCCCGGCGCGGCCGGGCCGAGGTTGTCCCAGTCGACGACCACCAGGGCGCCCGCGGGGTCGGCCAGGACGTTCTCCGGGTGCAGGTCGCGGTGGCAGACGATCAGCTCGGCGGGATCGGGCGGCGCGACCGCCGCGCACAGCTCGGGCAACGTGGCCAGCCGCTCGGCCAGCCGCCCGGCCCATTCCCGCTCGGCCAGTTGCCCGGCCGCGTCCGCCGGCTCCCATTCCTGTTCGGCCGGGGCCCGGTGATACTGCACCCGCGCCCATTCCCGCTCGGCGGGGACCTGGTGGTACCAGTCGGCGGGCGGCCCGCCGTCCGCCTCCGCCGGCGCGGCGGGAGCGCATCGGTGCAGGCGCGCCAGCAGCGTTCCGAGCTCTCGCGGCGTGTCCCGCGCCGTGAGATCGACCGGCCGCAGGTCGATCCAGTCGTAAAGGCGCAGCCACGGCCCGCCGGGCGCGCTGAGCAGGTGGCGGCCCTCGCGGTCGGGATGGCCGGCCGGCAGCCGCACTCCCGCCTCGGCCGCCCGCCGCGCGAGCGCCAGCTCCGCCTCGATCAACGCCTCCGACGGCGGCTCGCCGAAGATCTCCTTCAGCGCGTAGCGCGCCGGGCCCACCTCCAGCCGCCAGATCTGCCCCAGCGCGCCGCGCGGCCCGGCCGACACCACGACGTCGGCATCCCACCCGAACGCCTCGCGCACGTACGCGACCAGCTCCGTGACCACGCTCATCCCTCCGCCGCGAGATCCACGCGTTCGAGTATGAACCGCCACAGCGGCGTTCACTCGACTGTCATCCGTATATGTCATGATCCACGGGTTCTCACGGATCTTGTGACAGGAGAAGGATGACTGCATTAGCGCGCCGCGCGCTCCGCTCCGCTCTCGCGGGCGGCCTGGCCGCGGCCGTGGCGATCTGGCCGGTGGCGGCACCCGCGGAGGCGGCTGTGCCCGCCGCTGTGCCCGCCGCCGTCTCGGTGGACTTCACCAAGCCGGTTCGTACGCTGTCCGCCGGCGACTACGGCGTCGGCATCACCGGGTACGGCGAGGGCTCGTACATCACGAACGACTCCCGGCACCGCGAAAACCTGCGCAACCTCAAAGCGGGCCGGATGCGCATAGAGCTGCACTACCTGGAGCCGGGCAACCACTCCAGCCCGATCGTGTGCGGCGGGTACAAATGCGACACGACCATCACGGGTGACGCCTGGATCGCGGCCATCCGCGACCTGGGCGCCGAGCCGGTCGTCATCCTCCAGGTGGACGGCCGCCAGACCGCCGAGGTGAACCGGGACGACGCGGTCGCCCTCTACCGGCACTTCGCCACCTCGGGCACGCCGGTGCGCCGCTTCATTCTGGGCAACGAGCTCAACTGCACCTGCACCCCAGAAAAGCCTGAAATGTCGGCATCTGAGTACAGCCGGCGCTTCAACCTGATCACCGACGCCCTCGACGCCGTGGACTCCGCGGTCCGCGTCGGCGGCCCCGCCGCGGCCTGGAACGACCTGTCGTACATCAGGACGTTCCTGGAGGGCTCGCGGGACCGGGTCGACTTCCTCGACTACCACGACTACGGCAACGGCACGGACCCGATCAGCGACGAGGACCTGCTGGGCGCCGCCATCCGCAGCTACGAGACGGACCTGAAGGAGGTCGGCGCGCTGGCCGAGTCCGTGCTCGGCCGCAAGATCGACCTCCAGATCGGCGAGTTCAACTCCGACTTCGACGACCCCGACGGCCACCGTACGCTGACCCACTTCAACACGTTGTGGGGCGCGGCGGCGCTGGGCCAGATCCTGCACGCCGGAGCCGCCGCCTACCAGTACGGCGACAAGAACGGCCAGCTCGGCCTGACCAGCACGAAGGGCGAGGGCGGCATCCCGCGCAGCGAGCCGCTGCCCATCTACCACGGCATCGGCATGTTCACCGGCGAGGGCCTGTTCCGCCCGTTCGGCACGACCATGGTGCAGGCGACGGCCGACACCGACCAGCTGTACGCGTTCGCCTCGGACGGGTCCAAGAACGTCGTCCTGGTCAACGTCGGCGCCCAGCCGCTGGAGACCAGGCTCGCGTTCACCGGCCTGACGGCGGGCACGGCCGCGATCTGGCAGAGCACCTCCGACGCGTGGGCCCCGCACCGCACCGGCACGGCCGCCGTCGGGGGCGGCGCCGCGACGCTCACGCTCCCCGCGCGCTCGGCCACGACCCTGGTCATCGACCAGCAGGGCCTGTCGGCGACCTACTTCGACAACGCCGACCTGACCGCGCCCAAGCTGACCCGGATCGACCCGGCGGTGGACTTCGACTGGGGCGCGAACGCCCCCGACCCGGCCGTGTCCGCCGACACGTTCAGCGTGCGGTGGACCGGCAAGGTGATCGCCGAGCGCGCCGAGACGTACACGTTCATCACCACGAGCGACGACGGCGTGCGGCTCTGGGTGGACGGCACGCTCCTCGTGGACAACTGGACGGACCACTCCAAGCGCGACGACAGCGGCCAGATCGCGCTGAGTGCCGGGGCGCACGACATCAAGATGGAGTTCTACGACAGCGGCTACGACGCCATCGCCCAGCTCCACTGGTCCAGCCCCACCGTGCAGCGGCAGATCATCCCCACGGCGAACCTGCTCGCCGGCTGAGCCCTGAGCCCGCCGGCCGGGAGGCTCAGGTGGCCAGCACCCTGGTGAGAGCCTCCTGGGCGGCGGCGCGGACCGTGGCGGGATCGTCGAGGTCGAAGCCGACCACGAGCCCGTCCCTGAGCAGCAGGACGACGTCGGCGGTCCGCTCCGGGTCGGGGTGGCCGTCGGCGGCCAGGAGATCGCGGTAGAGGCCGCGGACCCAGTGGCGATATTCGCCGATGGCCTGCCGTACGGGGTGGGCGGGGTCGGGATACTCGGCCGCCGTGTTGACGAACGGGCAGCCGCGATAGCTGGTGCCCGCGCCGAACTCGCACATGTAGGCGAAGAGCTCCAGCAGCTTCTCGCGCGGCGAGGTGGCCCGCAGGGTCGTGACCAGGGTGCGCTGCAGCGCGGTCTGCTGGACCACGTAGGCGCGGACGAGGTCGTCCTTGCCAGGGAAGTGGTGGTAGAAGGTCGCCTTGGCGACGCCAGCCTCGGCGATGATCCGGTCGATCCCGACCGAGTGGACGCCGTCCGTGTAGAACAGGCGCGTCGCGGTCTCGAGAACGCGCTCGCGCGCCGGGCTGGGGCGACGGCCCTCCAACGTTTCTGCGCTCACGAGTTGACGGTACCAGACAGACCTGTCTATGCTCCTGCTGAGCGGCAGACAGACAGGTCTGTCTAACGAAGGGCAACGACATGAGCATTTACACCGCCATCGCCACCTCCGCCGGACGCGACGCCCGCGCGGTCTCCTCGGACGGAAAGCTGGACGTCAAGCTGGCCATGCAGAAGGAGCTGGGCGGCGACGGCGAGGGCACCAACCCCGAGCAGCTCTTCGCCGCCGGCTACGCCGCGTGCTTCGCCTCGGCGATGCGGCTGGTGGGCGCGCAGCAGAAGCTCGACGTCGCGGACGCGTCGGTCACGGCCGAGATCGGCCTGTCGCCCAACGGCAAGGGCGGCTTCCAGCTCGAGGCCACGCTCCGGGTCGAGCTGCCCGACTCCATCGCGCCGGAGGCGGCCAAGGAGCTCGTCGAGGCCACCCACCAGGTGTGCCCCTACTCCAACGCCACCCGCGGCAACATCCCCGTCAACCTGGTCATCGAGTAGCGGGGTCGTCGTCGGAGCGGCCGGTGACGGCCTCGATCTCCTCGGCGATCTTCCACAGCGGCGTGCGGCGGGTGGTGAGGACGACCATGACCTCGTCCGCGGCGGCCTCGGCCTCGAGGCCGTCCACCCAGGGCCCGAGGGCCTTGGTCACCTCCGAGATCGCCGCCGCGAGCCGCGCGCGTACGTCCCCCCGGCCGGCGGAGCGCAGCCAGCCGCGCAGCACGTGGTTGTGCGCGGCCACCACGGCGGCGGAGGCGACCTCATGGCGCAGCCGGAATTCTGGCCTTTCGTCCTTCGCGCGGCGGCCGTTCATGTAGCCGACGAAGGCCCGCTGGTAGCGGCTGGTGGCGGCGATCTCCCACTCGCGCAGCGCCGGCACCCGCCGCGTCAGCTCGTACCGCTTGACGGCGGTCTCCGGGTCCTCGGCGTACATGTCGAGGACGATTCCGGCGGCGTCCGCGATCACGAGGAGCGGCGAGCGCAGCGGGGAGGCCGACTCCAGGAACTCCGTCACCCGCCCCAGGCACGCGTCGTGGTCGGGGAGGATCGCGTCCTCCTTCGTGCGGAAGTGCCGGAAGAACGTCCGCCTGGCCACTCCGGCGGCCTTGGCGATCTCGTCGACCGTGGTCGCGTCGAACCCGGCGTCGAGCGACAGGCCGATGGCCGCGGACATCAACTCCCGGCGCGCGTCTCGCCTCGCGGACATCTGCTCCCTTCCATCCGCCAACGGGGGCTTCACCGTACACCTGCTCTGGCGTCATGTCACTCAGTGCCTTATCTTAAGTCACTGAGTGCCTGTCCTTGAGTTGGGAGAAGCGTATGAGCCTGGCCGGCCACCTGCACGACGTGGCGGAGGAGTACCCCATGCTCCGCGAGGCGATCAGGGCCCTCGCCGAGGAGAAGATCGCCCCGCAGGCCGCCGCCGCGGACGAGAGCGAGGAGTTCCCCTGGGAGGTCTACAAGGACCTCGTGGCGGCCGACTTCCACGCCGTCCACATCCCTGAGCAGTACGGGGGCGCCGGGGCGGACGCGCTGGCCACGGTGATCGTCATCGAGGAGGTGGCGCGGGCGTGCGCCTCGTCCTCGCTGATCCCGGCCGTCAACAAGCTCGGCACGGTCCCGCTCCTGCTGTCGGCGTCGGAGGAGCTCAAGTCCCGCTATCTGTCCTCGGTGGCCAGTGGCGAGGCCATGTTCTCGTACGCGCTGAGCGAGTCGGAGGCGGGCTCGGACGCGGCGTCGATGAAGACCCGGGCGGTCCGGGACGGCGACGACTACGTCCTCAACGGCACCAAGATGTGGATCACCAACGCCGGCGTGTCCGAGTACTACACGGTCATGGCGGTCACGGACCCCTCGGCCGGCGCGCGCGGCATCTCCGCCTTTGTCGTGGAGAAGTCCGACGCGGGCGTCTCCTTCGGCCCCAAGGAGAAGAAGCTCGGCATCAAGGCCTCACCGACTCGCCAGGTGATCCTGGAGGATGTCCGCATCCCGGCCTGGCGCATGATCGGCGAGCCGGGCACCGGCTTCAAGACCGCCCTGGCCACCCTCGACCACACCCGCGTCACCATCGCCGCCCAGGCCCTCGGTATCGCCCAGGGCGCCCTCGACTACGCGATCGGCTACGTCAAGGAACGCCGCCAGTTCGGCCGCCCGATCGCCGACTTCCAGGGCCTGCAGTTCATGATCGCCGACATGGCCATGAAACTGGAGGCGGCGCGGCAGCTCACGTACACGGCCGCGGGCATGTCGGAGACGGCCATGCGCGGGACCCCGGTGAAGGAGCTGACCTTCTTCTCCAGCGCGGCCAAGTGCGCGGCCTCGGACGCGGCCATGGAGATCACCACGGACGCCGTCCAACTGCTCGGGGGGTACGGCTACACGCGGGACTATCCGGTCGAGCGGATGATGCGCGACGCCAAGATCACCCAGATCTACGAGGGCACCAACCAGATCCAGCGCCTGGTGATGGCCCGCCAGCTCCTCAAGTAGGCAGTTGACGTGCGGGAACCCGGTTAAGTGATCATGCGCGAAGCCGGGTCGCGCACGTAGGCGGCCCCGCTTGGGAGATCGTGTACGACGGCTTCGATCTCGGTCGAGAGGGACTGAGGGAGGCGTTGTGCACGCTCGGCAACGGCAGGTTCGCCACCCGGGGTGCCACCCCGGACGGCGAGTCGCGCACGCCGGGCACGTACGTGGCGGGCTGCTACGACCGCCTCGACTCCGAGGTCGCCGGACACACCGTGACCAACGAGGACATCGTCAACCTGCCCGACTGGCTGCCGCTGACGTTCGCCACCCCGGGATGCGAGTGGTTCCGGCCCGAGCGGGCCGCGCTGCCGGCCTACCGGCATGAGCTCGATCTGTGGCATGGCGTGCTGGTGCGCGACCTGCGCTGGCGCGACGGCGAGGGCCGGGTCACGCGGGTACGGCAGCGTCGCCTCGTGTCGATGGCAGACCCGTACCTGGCCGCCATGGAGACCACGTTCACCGCCGAGAACTGGTCGGGGCCGATACGTGTGCGCGCCACCCTGGACGGCCGGGTGTCCAACCAGGGCGTGGCCCGCCTGGCTGCTCATCCGCGCCCGCGACACCGCCGCGCTGGCGCCGGAACTGGCGCCCCCGGACGTGGAGCTGGCCCGCTGGGACGACATCGGCCGCCGCCTGCGGGTGGACTTCCACGACGGCGTGATCAGCCAGTTCACCGGCTACGGAGACCTGCTGGAGCTCGACTGGGAGCGCTACCGCGGCGTGCGGCGCCTGGACCGGGCGCTGGAGGCCGACGGCGACGACGTCAACCGCTACAAGGCCTCCAAGCAGGCGGACACCCTCATGCTCTGCTACCTCCTGCCCGGCGACGAGCTGACCGGCCTCCTGGAACGGCTTGGTTACCCGGTCGACCGCGGGCTGATCTCCCGTACCGTCTCCTACTACCTGGCCCGCACCAGCCACGGCTCGACACTCAGCGCGGTCGTGCACGCCTGGGTGCTGGCGCGCTCGAACAGGGCACGGTCCTGGAGATTCTTCACCGAGGCCCTCTACGGCGACATCAAGGATGTCCAGGGTGGTACCACCGCGGAGGGCATCCACCTGGGCGCGATGGGCGGCACCCTTGACCTCCTGCAACGCTGTTACCTGGGGCTGGAGTCGCGGCCGGACGGGCTGTGGCTGGACCCGTTGCTGCCCGGCCGGCTCGGCGTGCTGTCCATGCCGCTCCGCTATCGCGGGCGCCAGATCTTCATCGACGCCGACCACCACGAGGCACGTGTGAACGGCACCGCGCGCCGTACCTATACGCGAGGAGAAACGATCACGACTGGCGCCGAAGAGCTCGGAAGCCGCGACCAGGACCGCCCGCCCGGGCACGGCCCCGCCATGGCCAACCCGACGATGGAGGCGCTGGACCCGGAGGAGTGCCTGCGGCTGATCTCGCCGGGCGGGATCGGGCGGGTGGCGTTCAGCAGCTCGTACGGGCCTGCTGTGCTGCCCGTCAACTACAAGCTGCAGCACGGCGTGATCGTCTTCCGTATCGCGTCCGGCGGTCCGATGGACCAGGAAGGGGTGGACATCAAGATCGCGTTCGAGGTCGACAAGATCGACGAGGTCGACCGCGAAGGGTGGAGCGTCCTGGTGCAGGGGCCCGCCCACCACGTGACGGCGGACGAGATGGACGAGGTGGACGAGGTGGCCGACTCGGGCGTCACGCCCTGGGCGGGCGGCGAACGCCGGCTCTACGTCCGCATCGTCCCCCAGCAGATCACGGGCCGCCGCATCCACGGCATGTAGCTACCGACCTGAACTGAGGCCAGATCCTTGGCCTGAATCGCCTCTATCGGTGCTCGGGGTTGTCGAAGTCGAAGCGGCATCCGGCGTCCCATTCCGAGCGCTGGTTGCCGTGGGCCGGGATGCCGCCGGCGTCCTTGAGCATGCGTGCCAGGTGCAGCAGGTTCCAGGTCATGAAGGTGGTGTTGCGGTTGGTGAAGTCGTTGTCCGGCCCACCCGAGCCCGGGTCGAGGTAGGACGGTCCGGGTCCGGCCGCGCCCACCCAGCCGGCATCGGCCTGCGGCGGGATGGTGTAGCCCAGATGCTGCAGGCTGTAGAGCACGTTCATGGCGCAGTGCTTGACGCCGTCCTCGTTGCCCGTGATCAGGCAGCCGCCCACCCGCCCGTAATAGGCGTACTGGCCGGCCTGGTTGAGCAGGCTGGAGCAGGCGTACAGCCGTTCGATGATCTTCTTGGTCACCGAACTGTTGTCGCCCAGCCAGATCGGCCCGGCGATGACCAGGATGTGGGCGGCGAGCACCTGCTGGTAGATGGCGGGCCACTCGTCGCTCTCCCAGCCGTGCTCGGTCATGTCCGGCCACACGCCGGTGGCGATGTCGTGGTCGATCGCCCGCAACTGCTCGACGCTCACACCCTGCGTGTCCATGATGTGCGCGCTGAGATCGATCAGGCCCTGGGTGTGGCTGCGCTCGGGGCTCTTCTTGAGGGTGCAGTTGATGAACAGCGCCCGCAGATCGTCATACCGGGCAGGCGCTCCGTTGACTGTCATCATGACGGTTCCCTTCGATGTGGTCCAGGTGCCTCCGTGGGCAGTTTCGGACCGTACCTGCTCTTCGGCCAGCAGGCTCGCCGCGTTGCGGCAGCTACGGGACGAGGCGATGGGCGTCTGCGCCGTTCAGCTCAGACGGGCCATCCAGCGACTGTGAGTCGTCCAGCAGTCCACGATCGGGAAGCCACCGGCGCCTGCGACGCGCTGGATGTCGCTCACCGACACGGTCGCCCACCCGAACCAGTCGCCGACGTGCGGGCCACGGCGCAGGCGTACCCGGTCGACGCGGCTTCTCGTCGCGGGCGGTGCGAGCTCGACCAGGACCTGGCCGCCTGGCCGGACCAGCTGCCTGACCCGCCGCAGGAGCACCTCGGGGTGGCCGCCGATGCCGATGTTGCCGTCGGCGAGCAGCGCCGTCGCCCACTGACCGCTCCCCGGGACCTCGTCGAAGACGTTCCGGAGCATGGCGAAGCCTCCCGCCTTGCGGGTAAGGGCGACGGCGCGAGGGGTGATGTCGATGCCGAGCGACTGAACGCCGCGGCGGGCCAGCGCGACCGTGAGCCGGCCGGGACCGGAGCCGATGTCCAAGGTCGGGCTGGTGCACCTGCTCAGGAGCGCCTCGTCGCCGTCGACCGGCTCGAACCAGCGGGCGGTCTCCAGCACGACGCGAGTGCCGTCGACGTACTCGATCTCGGCAGTGGCTCCGGCGAGCGCGTCGGCGTAGAGCTGCCCGATCACCGGCCCAGCTCCCTCAGCGTGCCGGCGAAGGAGGAATCGGGTGCCTGCGCGGCCACCGCGACGGCGTCCGCCGCCGTGTCGACGTCGGTCAGCTCGGGCAGCAGGTGGACGGTGAGCCCGGCTCGGTCCAGCCGGTCGAGTTGGAGTTTGCCGGTTTCCGGGTGCGACATGGGCACCCCGTGGAGCAGAGAAGGGTCCGGTTCGCGCAGGCCGAGCAGCCAGAAGCCACCGTCAGCGGCCGGGCCGAACACGGCGTCGTGGCATTCCAGGGCGTCCACCGCCTCTCCGAGCAGCACGGGTGTCACCTGCGGGGTGTCCATGCCGATCAGGACGACGGGTTCCGGCTGGAGCCGGTAGGCGTCCGTGAAAGCCGCCGCCAGCCGCTCGTCCAGTCCCGAGCCGCGCTGCGGGATCACCGCGAATCCCGGGGGCAGCCAGCTGCCCGGAAGCCCGTCGAGGGCGAGCACCCGCTGGCCGGCGGGCGTCGCGGAGACGGCGCGGAGGCTGTCGCGGAGCGAGGCCTCGGCCAGGGCCGCGGCCTGCTCCGGACTGTACGGCGGGGTCAGCCGGGTCTTGACCCTCCCGGCCACCGGCTCCTTGGCGATGATCATGATCTGGACCATGTGATCGACAGTAGGGCGACGCGGTGTGCTCAATCCTTACGAGTTGCTGACAGCGGCTGTTCGACCGGGGCGGCGCGGGAGCGGCGTACGGCCCAGCCGATCAGCACCGCCAGCGTGGCCGCGGCATAGCAGGCCATCGCCGGCCCGGGGTGCGCCGCCGGCCCGGCGACGTACGCGATCGCGCCCGCCAGGCCCACGCCCAGCCACTCCCACCGGCCGTCCATGGCGGCCAGCGCGACGACCAGGAGTGCGTACCAGGAGTATCCCGGGGTGAACAGCAGCAGGAGCGAGCCGGTGACCACCAGCGCCCCGCGCCAGGGCCGTTCCGGGTCACCGCGGCGCAGCACGTGGATGGCGACCAGGGCGAGTACCAGGATCGCGGCGTAGGGAGCCCATGAGTCGGGCATCACCAGCCGCAGCACCAGGTAGCGGTTCCCACCGGCGGGCGCTTCGTACCGCTCCTCCTGGAGGTAGCCCGGCAAGAAGCCCACCACCGGCCCCTGCGTGGCCAGCACGTAGGGCAGGTACGACAGGCCCACGACGAGCATGGCGGGCACGGCGAGCCGGAGAACGCGCGGCCAGGCCACCCCGTTCGCCAGCACTCCCGACAACGCGCCGGGCAGCGCCGTGGCGGGCAGCAGCTTGGCCGCCACGGCCGCTCCCAGCAGCGCGCCGCGAGCGCGCACGGTGCAGAAGGCGAGCACGACCAGCAGCACGCCCAGCATGTCGACGTGCGCGTTGTTCACGGCCTCGACGGGTACGGCGGGGCACCACGCCCAGTACGCGGCCGAACGGGCGCCCGCCCGGCGGCACAGCGCGAGGAGCACCAGGACGGCCATCACCCAGCCTCCCAGCTGGAGGACCTTGTGCCGGACGCCGTCCGGTGAGACCCAGTGGACCAGCAGGAAGTAGCCCTGCGCGACCGGCGGGTAGATCGTGGGCACCGTGGGGCGGTTGATCCGGGTGCAGCCGCCATCAGGAAGCGGCCAGAGCTCGGGCGCCGTGCACTCCTGCGGGAACAGCCAGTCGTCGCGCAGCGGGGCGAGGACTGGATCGGCCGGCGGATGGTCGTACGGCGAGATGCCCGCCGCCTGC
This sequence comes from Nonomuraea sp. NPDC052116, assembly GCF_040680035.1. Taxonomy (NCBI): domain Bacteria; kingdom Bacillati; phylum Actinomycetota; class Actinomycetes; order Streptosporangiales; family Streptosporangiaceae; genus Nonomuraea; species Nonomuraea sp. NPDC052116. The sequence continues at coordinate 207,039 of NZ_JBFAWA010000024.1, forward strand.
ACGCGGCCGTCCCAGGCGTACCGGAAGGAGTCGGTGCTGCTGCTCGGCGGCGCCGCCAGCCCGATCGCGGTCAACGCGACGCCGCCCGCCACGACCAGGGCGGTCAGCCGCTTCTCCGGCACCCGCCGCGCCCGCCACCCGGCTGCGGCGAACAGCGCCCACGCCAGCACGTACCAGCCCAGTTCGGGCGGCCCGGTCACCATCTTGACCACGACGGCAGCCAGTGCCAGGAGCACCCCGCCCACGAACACCATGTCACGGCTCACACCGGGCAGCGTCGCACCCGGAACCGGGCTCATGGCCGCCGTGGCCGCGACCGTACGGGCTTCGTAAGAACTCGCCGGCCGAGGTTCTTACGGAGTGCGAACGTGCCTTCAGCACGATCGCGGGGCGCGTTAGCGTCGGCCGGGTGAGAGTGATGCTGACCGGCTCGGCCGGCTTCGTCGGCGGCCACGTGGCCGAGGCTCTGAAGGGCGCGGGACACGAGGTCGTCGGTCTCGACCTGCGGACCGGCGCCGACGTGCGGGACGCCGCCGCGCTGGACCGGCTGCTGCCGGGCGTGGACCTGGTGGCGCACCAGGCGGCCAAGGTCGGTCTGGGGGTGGACGTCTCCGACCTGCCGGACTACGCCTCGGTCAACGTGTACGGCACGGCCATGCTGCTGGCGGCGATGGCTCGGCACCAGGTCGGACGGCTGGTGCTCGCCTCCTCGATGGTGATCTACGGCGAGGGTCGCTACGCGTGCGCCGAGCACGGCCGGGTCCGGCCGGGCCCGCGTGCCGTACGGGACCTGGAGCAGGGCCGGTTCGACCCGCTCTGCCCTCGATGCGGCCGCGCGGTGCGCTGGGCCGCCGTCGGGGAGGATGCCTCGCCCGATCCGCGCAACGCGTACGCCACCAGCAAGCTCGCACAGGAGCACCTGGCCGCCAACTGGGCCAGGGAGACCGGCGGGAGTGCCGTGGCGCTCAGGTATCACAACGTCTACGGGCCGCGCATGCCCCGCGACACCCCCTACGCGGGAGTCGCCGCGATCTTCCGTTCCGAGCTGGAGGCGGGGCGGCCGCCGAAGGTGTTCGAGGACGGCCGCCAGCTTCGCGACTTCGTGCACGTGCGTGACGTCGCACGGGCGAACCTGGCGGCCGTCCTGGCGTCCTCACGGCCTGCTGAGCTGATGGCGTACAACATCGCCAGCGGCACCCCGCACACCGTGGGCGAGATGGCGGTCGCGCTGGCCGCCGCGCGGGGCGGGCCGGAGCCGCGGGTCACCGGCGCCTACCGGCTGGGGGACGTCCGCCACGTCGTCGCCTCTCCCGAACGCGCCGGGCTCGAGCTCGGGTTCCGCGCCGAGATCGGCTTCGAGGACGGCATGAAGGAGTTCGCGTGGTCATGACGGTCGATGTGATTCTGCCCTGCCTGAACGAGGAGGCCGCGCTCGGCTGGGTGCTCGGGCGCATGCCGGACGGTTACCGCCCGGTCGTGGTCGACAACGGCTCCACCGACCGCTCCGCCGAGATCGCCCGCGAGCTCGGCGCCCACGTCGTCCACGAGCCCAGGCGCGGCTTCGGCGCCGCCTGCCACGCCGGACTGCTGGCCTCGACCGCCGACGTCGTCTGCTTCATGGACGCCGACGCCTCGCTCGATCCCCGCCGGCTTCCCACCGTGGCCGCGCCCGTCATCGGCGGTGAGGCCGACCTGGTCCTCGGCGCCCGCCGTCCACGAGCCGCGGGCGCCTGGCCCTGGCACGCCCGGCTGGGCAACGCCGTCCTGGCGCGCACCCTGCGCCGCCGCGCCGGGGTGATGCTCCACGACCTCGGGCCGATGCGGGTGGCCCGGCGCGGCCGGCTCCTGGAACTCGCGCTGACCGACCGCCGGTTCGGCTACCCGCTGGAGATGGTCCTGCGGGCCGTCGCGGCCGGTTGGCGGATCGCCGAGGTGGACGTGGACTACCCGCCCCGAGCAGGGCGCTCCAAGGTGACCGGAACCGTACGCGGCACGTTGCGGGCCGTCGCCGACATGCGGCGCGTCATGGGGCGGAGGTCCTGGGTGCCGAGGTCTTTCGGCCCGCCGTTGGGAAGGAATGCCGCACGTTTGCCCGGGAGGCGGTTCGGCGGGCGGCCGAAGGTTGATCGGGATTAGCGGGTGACCGTCTGGTATACCGTCCCGACGCCCTGCCTGCGGCCGGCGTCGGCGAACCACCTAACAAAGAGGGGTCAGCGGCCAGGTTGATCGTCACTCCGGCGGCGGACCACGGCGACCGGGCACTGAGCGTGGTGCAGCACGCCGTGGCTGACGGAGCCGAGCATCGCCATCCCACGCCCGCGATTGCCCACCACGAGCAGGTCCGCGTCTTTGGACGCCTCGGTGAGCGCCGCGACCGGATGCACGGAGGTGATATCCGCGATCGCGTCGACCTCGGGGTGTTCGGCCCGCCAACGGGTGAGCCGATCGTGGACGAAGTCGTACTGGGCTCGTTGCAGCCGGTCCAAGTCGAGCGAGACCGCGTGAATGGGGACGCCGTAGGCGTAGAGGACGTGCAGCGGCACTCCGCGCAGGGACGCCTCGTTGAAGGCGTGGGCCAGGGCGGGCTCTGAGGAGTCGGTCTCGTCCAGACCCACCACGACCCGCCCATGGTCAGCCGCGACCGAGCGTACGACGACGATCGTGCCGTGGGCGTGGCCCGCCAATCGCAGGCTCACCGAGCCGAGCAACGCGCTGGCGAATCTACTCCGGCCGCGCGAGCCGACCACCAGTTCGGCGGCCGGCTCCGCCTGCGCCCGCAACTCGGCCACCGGCGATCCGATCTTCACCTTGGTGGCGACCTCGATGCCGGGCCAGCGGGCCATGACAGCCTGGACCTTCTTCTCCAGCATGGCCTCGGCGGCCTCCCTGAGGCCCTCCAGCAGGCCGGGGATCGGGAAACGGGGAAGTTCGTAGGAGCCGTGTTCGATCACATGTACGAGCTCAAGCCGGAGCCTTTTGCGCGTGGCATCGGCAGCAGCCCAAGCGATGGCGGTGTCGGCGCCCGGCGAGTCGTCAGTCCCCACGACGATGACGTCGTTCATGGTTGCGCCTTTCGCTAGCCCCGTTTTCCGCATGTGAGTGATCTTCAGCGGAGGTCTCGTGGATCGATGTCGAGGAGGTCCAGGAGATCGAGTTGGAGATCGGTGGGT